>JAHIOG010000327.1 GCA_018895675.1 bacterium | reverse complement strand
CAGGCGATTGAAATCGTGGATGAAAACGTCGGCAAAGTTGTAAAACGCTTACTGGAGCTGAATGCTCATATTTTCATAACCGCAGATCATGGTAATTCGGAGCAAATGGTAGATTATGAAACCGGTATGGTAAAGACCAGCCATACGACATTTCCGGTGGAGTTGATCTATGTCGCTAATGACTCGCCGGGAAAGAGACTGATTGAATGGGGAAAATTGTCCGATATCGCGCCGACTGCTCTGAAACTCCTTGGGGTGGAAATCCCGAAGGAGATGACCGCGGATGTTCTTCTCGTGGATTAAGGACAATTTTCAGAATTCAGATAACGATCTCTGAATTTTTTAAAATACATTATATGATATTCCAATGCGTTGGTCCAGTAGTCCCAGCTGTGGGCGCCGGGTCGTTCGAAATAGTCATGGGGAATTCCAAGTTCTATTAATTTCCGGTGCATCTGTCGATTGACGTCAATAGTGAAATCACTGATTCCGCAATCGATAATAATTCCCTTATCAAGACCGGTCAAATTTTCAATTAGGTTCAGGCATGACTGCTGTTCCCATTTGTCCCGATGAGTTTCATAATCGCCTATAAGTTGCCCGATTCCAAAACGCTTGCTCGAAGAAGTTAATGCCATCACGCCGCTCATGCTGCCGGCTGCGGCATAGAGATCAGGGCGCTTTGCCAATAAACTTATAGCGCCGTGTCCGCCCATGCTTAAGCCGCAAATGAAACGCCCGTCCGTATCTTCGATTGTGCGGTATTGTTTGTCGATATAGCGCAGCACTTCCCCGGAAATGTAGGTCTCATACTGCGAGTCCTTTTTCAACGGACTGTCGATATACCAGACGGCATATCCGCCGTCAGGACATACGATGATGATCGAGTATCGATCGGAAAGCTGTCTCAGATCAATTTTTCTTTTTCATTATCTGAGGTCTTGAATTTCTATAAAATAATCAAATTAGCAAAATTTATATCTAAAGATTCTAAAATCTTATAACAATGAATTTATTGATGGGCTAAATTAAAAATATTAGTCTATTCTTTAAATTTAATTATATGGATAAAAGAATTAATTAAAATATTTTTTTCTTTTTCATCAAGCTGATTGAGTAAACTAACAAGATTTTTTATTTTCCGGTCTAATATTAAATCATTATTGTTCTTTGCTTCTGACGATACGAGCTGATCACCTTTGCCACTTAATAACCAATCAAAAGAAATCTTCTTTTTATTACAATACGAGTATAGTACTTCGAAAGGAATAATATTTCGTTTTTTCCAATTTGTGATAGTGCCCTGATTTTTATTTAATATTCTGGCAATTGCATATTCAGATTTTACATTCTCAATTTTCTTAATTCTATTTAATATATCAACAATACTTTTCATTATACAACTATATTTTCCTTGACAACTTGTAATATTACAAGTATATTTTAGTTAACATTTTGGGATGATTTTAATTTATGCTATTTATAATGCCCTGCCTCCATTTAAAATTTCCCTTATTCTCGATCTATTTGGTCAGGTGGGGCATAACCCCTTCATATAATAAGAATGTGTGATTTAAGTTTCAATAAAATTTTAAAAGAGAATGCTTTTATTATTGTACCATCATTTTGTTAAAAAAGAAATAAAATGAAGATTCAAAATTGCCCCATTTGTGGCAACTCAATTATTAGAAGAGTGCATAGACGTCATTGGATACGACTAATACCTTTTAGTAAATGTTATGAATGTAGAGAATGTTATGCTCGATTTTTATTAATTCTTGGATATTTACTTTGGAAGAAGCCTTACATCTAAAATAAATACCACTGCTTCTCTTCTCATTTTATTTATCAATTTTCTGTAATTGCTTTGGATTTATCTCTTTCAACACCCCATAATAAATTTTTCTAAACTTCAATCTATACCGGTTAAAATGTGGCAAACAGACCTCTTTAGTCCAAAAGACAACAATTTTTTCATGAGGTTTTAATCCATATTCTTTTATCAATATCTTTGCCATATTTAGGATATGGATATTTAAAAGTTGTCACATAAACTGCTTTTCGAAGGTTTAAATATTGTTTTGGGACGTTCTCTGTTTTTTTTATATACATCGGGCAGCACGATAACCGCACGGGGCTTTTTTTGCATGGATTGGCTTTTGATGACAACTGTATCGAGGGACGCCGCCTGCAGTGCCGAAAAAAAGAGAAGCAGCGCCGCAAATCCCGGGATTATGCGTTTATTCAGTGACATGAGTATAGATTTCCAGTATGTAATGAGTTTCTTGTCGATAGCATTGTTCTGAATATTCCGAGCGCGTATCTGTAGATCCTTCACATCGTTGTTGTAGGGCGTTCTTAATTTTCTAATAGCTCAATCAACTTTCTAAATTTTCTATTTGCTTTTCTCCATACTTCATTAAAATCTGGCAGGCTCCCTTTTTTCATTTGCTTGATCAGGCTCTCTTCCCAATTGCCCAGATAGGTGTAACCCAATTTTTCTTTGAACAATTTTACCACGCGATTTTGCGTGATTCGCTCAATATCACCAACATTTCCCATGGTCATTCCATTAGATTTTTAAATGATATTAATTGCTCAATTAACTTATTAAATTTCAGACTCTCTCCGTAAATCAAATTGGTTTGAATTTCTCTATAATCTATTCGATATAAATCCAAAAAATCATCAGGCGGTAAAAAACTTAAACTTTTTAAAGTAAGTTTTTTATAATCTACAGTTTTTAACGGTGTGAACATCTCTCTGTGTCCCAATATATTTTCAAACAGGATACGGTTTTCTATCGCTTTTTTGCCATATTCAGTATTTATTATTTGCCCAATATCGTAAAGATGTCGCGACATTCTGTGATACCTAATTTTTTCTTTTGGTTTTTGAAATTCTTCGTGTAATAAAATCAATTTTTCCAAAAGGGTTTTTTCAGGAATCACTGTATTTACGGAAAAAGTTTCTTCAGAAAAATCGGTATTCTCATTGTTTTGGTCAATCAACGACTGAATTATTTTACTTTCAAAAGGTTCCATTAAAGATCGCGCACTAATTTCTATTAAAACCCGCGATTGCAGATAGCTTTCTTCCTCAAAAACCGATTTGTAATTGACATGAACTATTTCGGGATCCTGATCGGATATTTTTATATTGGGAACCGTAATTTCATATAATTGTTCCTCTATTCCATATTCGGACAATTGGTTTTGCAATATTTGAGGGAATGCATTGGCTGAAAAATCGTGTGATTTTCTCCGTAATTTTCGGATTTGTCCCCTTGACAGCTCACCACCAAAACCAAGGTAATCTCTACTGATTGCCAAGTCAATATCTTCCGAAAATCGTTCTATCAAATTATAAGCTTTACTTAAAGAAGTCCCTCCTTTAAAAACAAGGTAGGGGCAGATCTCGGAACGGAACAACATTCTTAAAACCAAAGTAACCCATGCATCTTTTTCGATGGCATAAGGAGGTAAGCCTGTTTGTGAACCGGTTTGATTGATTAAATCAATTTGTTGTTGTTTAGATAAGCTTAGCCAATTAGTTATTTTCAATTTCTTTAATGATTTGCAAAACTATTTTTTGTGTCCAAACGGCAGTATTTCTGATATATTTTTTTATTTCTGTATGTTCACCGCTTTTAATGATCACTTCTTTTAATTTACTTTTTTCGTTTTCGCTAATGTTGTTTTCACCCAGCTCTTTTAATCCCTGAATTATAAGATTGCTCAAATGGTGCTTTACTGCCAGGTTTTTCGGGCTTATTTTTTTAAAAGTAATTTTTTGTTTGCCCACAACTATTTTTCGTGCCGAGCCATCGGTTAAATAAACTACGTTCATAGGAATTTGCGTTGATAAACCCAATTTATACAAAGCATAAGAACCGGTTGGGATTATTCGGGCTTTGTCTCTTTTGGCAATGGCTTGTGCAATTTGTTCTGCTGTAGGACAAATTATGCCTAAAACATCATTTTGTTTGGGATAGTAATAGATACCTTGCGATAAACGGATTAACAAGTTTTTTTTCGTTAGGCGTTGTAATGACTGTCTGATGGCAACATCAGTTCCTAATTCGGAAAAATCAGTTATAAAAAGTATTTTGCCCTTGGACAATCGTTTTATTTTTTGCTCTATTTGTTTTATTACAGATGCCAGCATTTTCTTCTCTTTTGTCACAAAAATAGTAAATAATTGTGACATTTCAAGAGCTTTTTTTAAAATTTAATAAATTTAATTTCAGTTATCCGTTATGCATTGTCAATAAACCGCATTTTCCCCGTTAATAATTTTCGCATGATTTTGCTTTTAATGACGACCGTATCGAGGGACGCCGCCTGCAATGCTGAAAAAAAGAGAAGCAGCGCCGCAAATCCCGGGATTATGCGTTTATTCAGTGACATGAGTAAATAGTTCGGAATACTTTTCATTAAATCGTTTGAATGTTTCTTGTTGATTATCTTAATCTCCTTTTTTTAGTTTACATTCATCTCCTTCCCACTGACAAATACATGGACACTGCCCCATGCTTTATATTTAACCCCTTTTATCATTTTACAATGTTGACGAGTCATTTCGGACACTTGATTAATCATTTTTCACTCTTGATGAACCGTTTCGGACCCTTGATATATCATTTTTCACTCTTGATGAGCCATTTCGGACCCTTGATATATCATTTTTCACCCTTGATGAACCGTTTCGGTCCCTTGATATATCATTTTTTACCCTTGATGAATCATTTCGGACGCTTGATATATCATTTTTCACCCCTGATGAATCATTTCGGCAGATCTCTGTAAATAATGTCAAGGAGTTTTTTCAGTCCGAGATGATGACTATATCTTTCTGACATTTGATCTCTGCGGGATTTTCTCCCTGCCAATAAAATACTTTCAATAAACATCGCCAGTCAACTCTGAAGGGGTTTGAATAACCGATTTATTCAATACATAGGTTGTTGTCTAACGGTTCCAGCATAAAAGAAGTTTTTGCGAAGCAAAAATTTAGATGAGTGCTGTCAGGCACGAACCTTTTATGCTGTGTTAGGCGACCGTTTTGCTTGGTGATAATTTTTATATTATGTTTTAGCAGAGACATTTTTCAACTGAGTTATTATCTGAGAGAGCCATTTTGTTCCGAAGACTTTCTTTTGAATAGAGATATCTGGGTAAACAAGATAATTAAAAGAATAGTAAAGCAGTGAATTTAAATACTCACCAACACTGAGATGTGGATAGATATCTTCTTTTAAGCTTTTTCTTAAAACTACTATAAAATTGCTTATTTTTTCAATTTCTGTATCTGAAGTAGTAATTTTAAAATTGAAATTGAAAATATTTTTCAAATCCAAAAGGTTAAGAACTGCTTCCCATATTGCGATACTATTCCAATCATAGAATTTTTTACTATTGCTATGTAAAACTGAAAATATTAGGTCTGTCTCCAACTTGGCAATATCTCTCGTAAGATGACCCATTACATCCATATTTGCATAATCAATAAGAACTATTTGCTTAGATTCGGGATATACCAGAACATTTCTTGCGTTAAGGTCACCGTGAATATTTCCTACATATATGGTGTATCTATTTTCATAGTTTGATCTTAAATTTTTACCGTTAGTAAATACGAAGTTTTCTAATTCTTCTATTTTTTCTTTTTCAGTAAATTCTTGGAGTAGCGTTTTTTTATCTTCAAAAAACGCTAATAATTGTAAGTTGATTTTTGATGAAAATTGATAATATTCTTTCCAGAGGCGAGTCGGTATTCCACTCGTATTTTTATACAATTGACTCAGGACTTTTCCTAAATTGGTTATCATATTATGGTTTCCTTCTAATTCTCCTAAACAGAGATAATCTGAAAGAGTAATCATCCTTTGTTGTATATCTATACCGAAAGCACCCCATTTACCATAGTTAACATAATTTTCAGTAGGTTGGGGATAATTTTCTGGTGACAGAATTTTATGAACTTTCTCATAATTATCAAATTCTATTTTTATTTTTTCATCATTGTTAACTTTCATTAAGTAAGGTTTTTTCTTCTTCCCTATATCCACATCTATCCTAAATAAATAAGAACCTGAAAATCCGGGTCGGAAATAAGATATAGTAATGTACCCAGACCGAGAGGCTTGCTCGCCAAACAATTCATCAATCAGATGAATAAAAGTCGTGCTTCCTATGTCTTTAATTTGTAGAGCACTTCTTTCATCTGGATGTAATAGTTCTCTTATTATTTTGTAATTCTCCTCTTCTACATTCTTATGTGTAGATTCTGGATCAAACCTGCCACCCATTCCGGACGAAACTTTACCACTTACAAGGCATTTTCCGGAATGTGCAAAAATGTAGTTTACCGGAAAAAGATTTAGCCAAAGAAATTGTACCTATTTTCCTGAAAAAGGGCACATATTCAATCCTGCAAAAAACAAACTGTAGGAGGAATAAGTGGCAAACAGGAGAATCAAAATGGAAAAGTTAAAGGAGATTATCAGGCTGGGCTCAGAACTAAATTTCAGTAACAGGGCGATCGCCAGAGCTCTTAAAGTTTCAAGGCCGGTGGTTTCCCAATACCTGAGTGATTTTAAAGCCACCGGATTAAACTACTCGGAAGCTAGGGGATTGAGTCATGATGATCTGCTGGAGTTGATTAGCCGGAACAAGCGGCTTGGCAACCAACGTTACGAAGTACTCTCGGGAAGGTTTAAAGACTATCTTAAGGAGTTAAAAAGGCCCGGGGTAACGCTGCAGGTACTCTGGGAAGAATACAGACAGGCGTATCCCGCAGGGGCGGGATACAGTTATTCCCAGTTCTGTTATCATTTTCAAATCTGGCGCAACGGCTCTGCGCTGACGATGCACATCGAACACAAAGCCGGTGATAAAATGTTTGTTGATTTCACAGGAAAAAAACTATATGTCACCGACCCCAGAACAGGAGCAAAGCGAGAGGCAGAAGTTTTTGTGGCGATCCTTGGAGCGAGTCAACTGACGTATGCGGAAGCCCGCTATACGCAACAAAAAGCGGACTGGATTCGAGCCAATGAAAATACCCTGTGGTATATGGGTGGTGTTCCCCGGGCGATCGTTCCCGATTGTTTAAAGTCCGGGGTGACTAAAGGTGATAAATATGACCCTGATATTAATCCCGAATATGCCGATTTTGCCCGGCATTATGGAACCGTTATATTACCGGCCAGGCCCTATAGTCCGCAGGATAAAGCCCTGGTTGAGAATGCAGTCAAGATCGTATATAGCCGGGTATTTGCCCCATTGCGGGATCAGAATATTTACTCGTTGGATGATCTAAACCAGGCAATCATTGAAAGGGTAAACGAGCACAATAACCGCTTTTTTCAGAGAATAAAAATCAGCAGAAGACAACTCTTTAAGGAGATCGAACAATCGGTTCTAAAACCATTGCCTTCCGATAAGTATGAATTGCGGTCGTTCCAGTCGGTCAAAGTGCAATTTAATTACCATGTATATTTGTCTTGTGACAAGCATTATTACAGCGTACACTATCAGCATCGGGGTAAAAGAGTAAAGATTATTTATGCCGATTCATATGTGGAAATTTACCATAACAACATCCGGATTGCTTTTCATAAAAGGGATAGAAGTCGGAACAAATACACAACTATTCCTGAGCACATGCCTCCTAATCATCGCTTTTATCATGACTGGAGTCCTGAAAAAATGATGGAATGGTCCGGAAAAAAGGGGCCCTGTGTTCGAGAGCTGATCGAGAAACTTCTCGAAAAAAGGACGCATCCCGAGCAGTCCTATAAAGTGTGTCTTGGCGTCATTAACCTGTCTAAAAAATATGGTGAAGGGCGAGTTGACCGCGCCTGTAAGAGAGCGCTTGATTTCCATTACTATTCTTATAAGGCTGTTAAAAACATATTAGAAAAAGGGCTGGATAAAATTGAGGAACCACAACTTGTCCACCAGAAACTGCCTGAACATCCAAACATTCGTGGAAGCGAAT
>JAHIOG010000326.1 GCA_018895675.1 bacterium | reverse complement strand
GGATTACCGGGTTTTGCCAATATCCACCCGCTACAGCCGGAAAAAACAATCCAGGGCGCTCTTGAGTTAATGTATGATTTGGAAAAAATGTTGTGCGCGATCAACGGTATGCATTCCGTCACATTGCAACCTGCCGCCGGTTCGCATGGCGAATTAACCGGCGTCATGGTAATGAAGAAATATCATGAGAGTAAAGGCGAACAGCGAAAATATATTCTGATTCCTGATTCCGCTCACGGTACTAATCCATCCAGCGCATATTCGGCAAACTTCAAAACGATCGCATTAAAATCCAATGAACGGGGCTGTATTGATATCAACGACCTGAAAGAAAAGATGACAGATGAAGTAGCGGGTCTGATGATTACCAACCCCAATACATTGGGTCTTTTTGAAGAAGAAGTCGAACAAATTGTGGATATTGTTCACAAATATGATGGCATTGTTTACATGGACGGCGCTAATCTGAATGCTTTACTAGGGATTACCTGCCCGGGAGATATGGGATTTGATATTACCCATATCAATCTTCATAAAACATTTTCGACTCCACATGGTGGCGGAGGACCGGGTAGCGGTCCTATCGCTGTCGTTGAGAAACTATCAAAATATTTACCGATACCAAGAATTGTAAAAGACGGATCGAATTTTAAACTTTCTTCTGATTATCCGGAATCGGTAGGAAAAGTACTTGGTTTATATGGAAATTACGGTGTAATGGTCAGGGCATATGTATATATAACAATGCTGGGATTGGAAGGATTACAGATGGTGTCCAGAAATGCTATTCTAAATGCAAATTATTTGCGTGTCAAGTTAGCAGATAAATTTGCAGTTCCGTTTAATCGTGTCTGTATGCATGAGTTTGTCGCATCCGGTGATAATCATCGGCAGTTGGGCATAAAAACACTGGATATCGCAAAACGCCTGTTGGATTTTGGATTACACGCACCGACTGTTTATTTCCCGCTTATTGTCAAAGAAGCCATAATGATCGAACCAACTGAAACCGAAAGCAAACAGGCTCTTGATGAGTTTATCGAAGTGATGGAAAAGATAGATAAGGAAGCCCACGAAAATCCGGAAAGGCTTCATCAGGCGCCATTTACAACTCCAGTCCGTCGATTGGAGGAATTAAAAGCAAATAAAGATCTGAATGTATGCTGGGGTAAATAGTAAATAAACGGAGCATAATATGAGTCGCGAAGTTATTACCACAGATAAAGCGCCAAAAGCCATCGGTCCCTACAGTCAGGCGATTGTATCCAATGGTTTTGTTTTTACGTCGGGACAAATTCCGATTAATCCGGAAACCGGAAAAATAATCGCGACGGATATTAAATCTCAGGTGCGGCAGGATCTGTTAAATTTAGCTGCCGTACTTGAAGCTGCCGGCGCCAACCTTAAGAATGTTGTAAAACTAACCGTATTTATGGTTGATCTTTCCGATTTTTTCAAACTAAATGAAGTCTTTATGGAATTTTTTTCGGAAAAGCAACCTGCCCGGTCAGCCGTTCAAGTCAGCAGACTTCCTCTGGACGTACTTGTAGAAATTGAAGCCGTTGCAACCTTGGAGTAAAATCAATTGAAACGTAAATATGCTATTATAGTTAACCCGGTAGCCGGCAGAGGACGAACTTCCAAGCGACTACCGCTATTGAAAGAAATTACCGATCAAACCGGACATACGTTTGATTATTATTATACGACTGAGCCGCTGCATGCGAGCAGGATATCCGATAAGATTCATCGAGAATACGACGCTGTCATTGCCTATGGCGGCGATGGAACGGCAAATGAGGTTATGAATGGACTTGCCGGCACAACAACACCTTTTGGAATTATTCCCGATGGAACCGGTAATGATTTCGCAAAAAGTGTTTCAGTAACACGTGATTTACAGAAGGCTATTGATACAATTATCCATTACAATTATCGTTTAATGGATCTGGGAACAATTGGTAATAGAATATTTTTAAATGGGGTCGGCATAGGTTTCGATGGATTCGTGAATTACCGAAATAAAAAAATGAAATTTTTAAAAGGAACAATATCGTATCTGTACGCAGTTCTGAGCAGTTTAACTCTATGGAAAGCTATACCGATCAATCTGGAGATCGATGGAATGAAAATTGGGCAAAGTTCTATATATCTGATAGCAATCGGAAACGGCCCGACTGTCGGAGGTGGGTTCAAACTCACACCGGACGCCTCCATTCATGACAGTATTTTTGACATTTGCCATATAAGCGATATTCCAATCTGGAAAATATTAGTCAATTTTGTGCGATTAATAAATGGTACAATAGACGTTGTTAAGGAAGTGACAATGCGGAAAGGTAAAAAGATCAGAGTTACCAGCGATGTTCCGTTGCCTATCCATTTTGACGGTGAACTCTATGACATTTATGCCAGAGAAATAGACATTTCTATAGTACCGCAGTCAGCTTTTGTAATCGGCGGCTGGGCGGTGTAATCCGATAACTTATAATAATTTTCGTTTGTTAGGTAGGTTCATATTCCTGTTGTAACGAGAAATACTAACCTGAAAAAAATAGTGTTGGGAATTATAATGATAACTTCCTGTTTCCTTTCGGATATATATGGACATGAATCGGTCAAAAAAGACAGCATACGAAATATCTCTCCCCGATCCGCTTTGATCAAATCGGCAATAATTCCGGGATGGGGACAACTTTATGTCCGAAAACCGCTTAAAGCCGCAATATATGTAACTCTTGAGGCTTACCACATTTACAGGATGATCGAATACAATTCAATTTATCAATATATTAAAGAAACGAAAGAGACTATCGGGATTGAAGAGTGGAATAAAAAATCTGAACAAGAAAAGAAAGATGCGGTTTTTAAAGAAACAGATTATAATCTCAAAATTAATACCTGGCGAGCGCGAGAGAAACGCAATAAGTACGCCTGGTGGTGTGCAGGGATTTATTTTATCGGAATGTTAGACGCTTATGTTGACGCTCATTTATATAATTTCCCCAGCGAAAAAATCGAATTAGTTATGGATACACAAACAATGGGTGTCGGATTGAATTTTTCCTGTAATATCGGGGGTTTTAATGGACGGTAAACGCGAACAGTGGGGATCCAGAATTGGATTCATTCTCGCCGCGGCGGGATCTGCGGTTGGCTTAGGAAATATATGGAAATTTCCATATTTAGTCGGAGAGAACGGCGGCGCAGCTTTTATAGTTCTCTATCTGATATGTGTCATCCTGGTGGGGCTTCCTGTAGTTATCGCGGAAATATTAATCGGTCGCACTGTGCAAAAAAATCCGGTTGGAAGTTTCAGAGAATTATCAAAGGGAAATCCATTCTGGATCGCGGTTGGCGGACTTGGTGTCTTTACCGGATTTTTAATTCTTTCTTATTATAATGTCATTGCCGGCTGGAGTCTGGGATATGTTATTGAGTCGATAAAAGGGAGTTTTCATAAGCTTGAAAACCCGGAAGCCGCAGGACAGTTATTTGAATCATTATCATCAAAACCACAATGGACTCTGATGTTTCATGGGCTCTTTATGATCATGACCGTTATAATTATTTACGCCGGTGTGACAAAAGGGATTGAACGAGCCAGTAAAATCATGATGCCGGCGTTACTGGGACTAATAATTGTATTGGTTATCAGAGGAATTATGCTCAAGGGTGCGGGCGATGGAGTTCGCTACTTGTTAAAAGCCGATTTTTCCGCCATAACAGGAAAAACCTTTATGCTTGCCCTGGGACAGGCATTCTTCTCATTGAGCCTCGGTATGGGAGCGTTACTGACTTATGGTAGTTATATGTCAAAAAAAGAGAATATTGTTTATAGCGCCGTTAATATCGTTGCTCTTGATACATTTATCGCGATACTTGCCGGATTTATGATTTTTCCGGCTGTGTTTGCCATGGGATTAGAACCAGCTCAGGGACCATCGCTGATATTCAATATTTTGCCTATTGTATTCAATTCGATACCGGGTGGATATGTATTCAGGATAATTTTCTTTATATTGTTATCGATGGCAGCTTTGACATCCACTATTTCACTCCTGGAGGTCATTACCACATTTGTTGTCGATGAATTTCATCTGAAACGGAAAACAGTCGCAATTGTACTCGGCGGATTTGTATTTTTGCTTGGTATTCCCAGTGCAATGTCATTTTGTGGTTGGGAGAATTTCACAATCTTTGGGCGAACGTGTTTTAATTTTGTTGATTTTATTTCTGCAAATATATTTTTACCTTTAGGCGGTATTTTTATTGCGTTATTTGTCGGTTGGTTCTGGGGCATAAGGAAAGCGTTGCCACATTTACAGCAGGGAGCGGCTTCTTTTTCAGGTTTTTTAGCATTATTATGGTCAATATTAATTCGATTTGTTGCCCCTATTCTGATTCTTCTAATATTTCTGAGTGGTCTTGGGATTATATGATAAAAAAAATCGCAGTCATTATTTTGGTCGGTCTTCTATTTTGCAATACTTTCGGTTTTGATCTTGGAAACATACTGCCAAATAAGCAAAAAGATCCATGGTTTGCAATTGATAAGCTGAAACATTTAAGCAGTTCGTTTATGGTGACTACAACCGGCTACTATATTCAGAATAGAATTGCCGGCATTTCAAAGAATCAATCGATAAACACTGCCGGGATAATCACCATCTCCCTTGGAATAGGAAAGGAGCTTAATGATCGTCGTAAACCGAAAGGCATGTTTAGTATTCGTGATTTAATAACGGATGTCATGGGTGTTTTTCTGGCAATCACATTTATTCAGGCAATATCATGAATTCTGATTTTAAAGAGTATGTTGGATGTATTCACGCTCATTCCATTTATTCAGATGGAAGCGGAACATACTCTGAAATTATAAAGGCGGCACAGGAAGCCGGCTTGAACTACCTTTTAGCGTCTGATCATATGACATTAAGAGGAAGGGAAGAAGGTTTTACAGGCTGGCATAATGACCTTTTTGTGTCTGTCGGATATGAAATCAACGATGCTGATGATCAACACCATTATCTTGCTTTCGGACTGGATAATATATTGCCCGCAACTTACTCTCACAAAGAATACATTCAGGCAGTAAAAGAGAAGGGTGCGCTCGGTATTGCCGCTCATCCTTTTGAACAAAGAGATATTGATTCTTCAATTGCGGGATTTCCGCCAATCCCCTGGGGAAATCTGGATTACCCGGAAGTTGAAGTTATTGAAATATGGAATATGATGTCTCACTGGCTTGAACTGACAACCGTACGGAATAAATACTGGAATGTTGTACACCCGCGTAGTTTTTCAACATTTCCTTCGAGACAGCTTCTAAAATGGTGGGATAAGGCGAATTTAGAACGAAAAGTCACCGGAATTGGCTCCGTGGATGTTCATGCGACGAAAATCACAATATTTGGATTTTTCACAAAAGCAATTTTTAATTATAAAATCATGTTCAAGTCGATTCGGACTCATTTGCTCTGTAACGATGAATTGTCAAAATCCGATGATAATTCAACAACTGAATCGACTATTTTTAAGTTAATTCATGACGGGCGAACATTCATTTCGAACTACAGGTGGGGTGATGCCAGAGGCTTTCGGTTTTGGGTTGAAGACGGTGACCGGATATTACAGATGGGAGAATCAGGTGAAATGAAACATCCGGTTCTTAAAGCATCGCTTCCTGAGAAAGGACACTGTCGGATAATTCGCAATGGTGAAGTATTTCAAAAAGGGAAGGCTACCAAAATCAATCTACAGGTGACTCCCGGTATATACCGGCTTGAAGTGCTTAAAGGTAAACACGGCTGGATTTATTCAAATCATATAAAAATTTTGGAATCAAAATAGGATGTGCGGAATAGTCGGAATTTATAACAATGAAGAGGCGTCAACACTTGCCTATCAATGCCTTTATGCCTTACAGCATCGCGGTCAGGAAGGCGTTGGAATTTCGACATACAACGGTTCAAAAATACATTCTGAAAAGGGGCACGGTTTAGTTTCGGAGGTTTTCTCAAGCCGTAAAAATTTACAAAAACTTCATGGCAAATTTTCGGTCGGACACAATCGGTATTCAACTCACGGTGAGAAATCAATTGTAAATATTCAACCGCTGGTGTTTAATTATAAAGGCAACCAGATTGCAATAGCCCATAATGGTAATCTTGTCGATTTGGATCCCATAAAACATCGGCTGGAAGAAAAGGGCGCCCTTTTTCAGACGACATCTGACACTGAGTATATTATCCATCTGTTTGCACATTCCAAAAAGTCAACAATCGAAGGAAAAATACTTGACGCGCTCCGGCAGGTAAAGGGAGCTTATTCTCTCGTTATTTTATTCAATGATAAAATGATTGTGGCGCGTGATAAATATGGATTCCGACCGCTATGCATGGGAAGGTTAAACGACACAGTTATTTTTACTTCCGAAACATGCGCACTCGATCTGGTTGGCGCTGAATATGCGCGGGATGTTGATCCGGGAGAAATGATTTTCCTGGATTGTAAGCAAGAAAAAAGTTACAAAATCGATGATCCGCAACCACGGCACTGTATTTTTGAATATGTGTATTTTTCCCGACCCGATAGTCGTATTTTCGGGGAATACGTTGATAAAACTCGACGAAAAATCGGCAAGATACTTGCTTTAGAGAAACCGGCTGAAGGCGCTGATATCGTCATTTCGGTGCCGGATTCCAGTAATACTGTCGCATTGGGTTATTCGCAACGCTCGGACGCCCGTTTTGAGATCGGTCTTATCCGAAATCATTACATTGGACGAACCTTTATCCATCCAACTCAGGAAATGAGAGATCTTTCGGTAAAAATAAAATTTAATTCGATTGGCGGTGTTCTTAATCAACAAAAAGTGGTTATCGTAGATGATTCGATTGTGCGCGGGACAACGTTAAAAAAATTAATTCGTATGATCCGTGAAAAAGAACCGGCAGAAATTCATATTCGGATTGGATCGCCGCCGGTAAAATACCCCTGTATTTATGGGATGGACTTTCCATCAAAAGAGGAACTAATTGCCAATCAAAGAGAGGTCGCTCAGATCCGTGAATACTTAGAAGTTGACAGTTTGGAATATATCACTGTGGAAGGACTGATCGAATCAACGTCATTGCCGGCAACACATTTTTGTACGGCATGTTTTACCGGAAAGTATTTAGATTCAGAAGATAATTATTAATTATTTGGAGATATGATGTTTAAAATACCCTTGAAATATTTAAAACCACTGGATTACCTGTTTATCCTTCGACCAACGCTCTTTTTTCCGGTCTGGATCATCACTCTCGCCGGTTATTCCGCATACAGTACGGTAAACGGCTCAGTTATTTGGTGGCAAACTTCTATCAATTGGTTAACGCTGTTTAATTTTTTCATTCTAACACTGGCAGCCGGCGCTACGTTTATTTTAAACCAGCTGCAGGATATTGAAACCGATCGGGATAATAAAAAACTATTTTTGATCTCTGAAAATCACATTCCTCCTGAAAAAGCGTTGAAGATCGCCTATATTCTGATTTGCATATCCTTAGTTGTATATCTCATTCAAAGCGTACTGTTATTTATAGTAATAGCATTATTTATTTTGTTTTGGGGATATCTCTATAATTTTGCGCCGTTCAAATGGAAAGACCGCCCCATACTGGGAATTATAACTAATTTAATTGGCGGTGTATTCCTGTTTAGCATCGGCTGGCTGATGGCAGGAGAATTTCAGGTAAAAATGTTCATTCAGATGGTACCTTACGTTTTTGCATGGGGATCGGTGGCATTGTTAACAACCTTGCCTGACGAGAAAGGTGATTTAAAACATGATAAAAAGACCTTTGCGGTTAAATATGGAAGATATATCACTGTTTGGATGGCATTTATATGGGTATTGTTTGGATTTATTCTTGGGTTGATACTTCACGATCCGATCATAACTCATCCTATTTTAATATCCTTACCGCTTTATATTATCATGCTTGCAAAACCAAACGATATTTGGGTATTGCGGACTATTCGATATCCCTTATTGTTCATTGCACTGATACTGTGTGTTCAGTATCCGCTTTTCTTTTTTGTTCTCCTGGTGAATTTTTACATCGCTCGTGTTTATTATATTAATCGCTTCAACCTTGATTATCCCACATTTAAGGTTGAGGAGGATGAAGCATGATCAGAATTGACAAAAACAGATGTGATCTTTGTGGTACTTGTATATCAGTTTGTCCTGTTGATTGTATCGAAATGACTGAAACTGAATTATCAATTGATGAAATTGTTTGTATTGATTGTGATGCCTGTGTAAAGATATGTCCTTTTGCGGCATTATCGACGGTAGGTAAGGAGTAAAAGTATGAGGCAGCATTACGATATCGTTGTTGTCGGCGCCGGTCCGGCTGGATCAACAGCAGCAAGATTCGCAGCTAGTCTGGGTGCCTCAGTATCCTTATTGGAAAGGGATCGAGAAATTGGCGTACCGGTGCGTTGTGCAGAAGGAGTCAGTGATTCTGAATTGAGGAAG
>JAHIOG010000027.1 GCA_018895675.1 bacterium | reverse complement strand
GGGCGAAGGTTTAACAGGCACTATCGTAAATGAAAACCGAACAATCCGATCCCTGAATGTATTGCAACTACCGGAATACAAGGGTAAATACCGCAAGGCTATCAAAGACCATTTAAAGTTTGGCGACCGTCTGACATTCCTGGGTGTTCCGATCAACATCAAAAATGAAACTATCGGCGCCATAAAACTATACAACAAACTCCCCGGTGAAGAGCGGGATAAATATTTCACAGAAGATGATGAACAGTATCTGCAGATCATGGTGGATATGATTTCCGTTGCCATCGAAAACGTACAATATCTGGATTCAATGAAATATTCTGCCGTCGCAACCATGAAAAACCAGCGTCTGACGGCGCTTGGCGCTCTGGCAATGCGCATTCCAAACGATGTCGTCAACCCGCTGACCGAAGCCCAGCTCAGTGTTGGTAATTACCTGAAGAAGCTCAAAAAAGACAAGCCCGAATCCACTGCGGCAACAATCAAGCGATTTGAGCAAGTCCAAGAAAACCTGAAAAATGTTGCTAGCGAGGTCCGCATATTACAGGAATTTTCCACCAAAGCCGGGTTTAGCCATGTAAAACGAACATGGCGCGAGCTGCTGGACGAAGCTCTTTTATACCTCACAAATGATTTACTGTCTTATAAAATTGTCGTGCAGCGGAATAAGGACGATGAACCAAACATCCCTCAACTGGTAGTCAAGTCAAATGAAATTATCGAAGTCCTTGTTACTCTTATCTCGCTGGTGATTTCCCGATTCAACCATTATGGTTCCACGCTCTCGATTGAAACCCGGGTCAAAGGCGGTCAGACTCTCGTTACGAACATCGCAGGCTTAGATAACACTGCCGGGGTTGCCATCCATAGAAAATCCATGAATGAACTTTTTGGGAATGGAAAAAGTTACAGCCCATATCAATTTTCTTTGGAAGTGGTCCGGGAATTAGTTGCCAATGACTACGGTGGTTCTATAACTTTACATGAAAGTAATTCGAATGTACGTTTAATATTAGAAATCCCAATAGAAAGATAGACTATGTTTTATAAAGATATTTTACTGATCGATGACAGCGAACCGTTTTGTATAAGCATTCAGGAGGTCCTGGAAGACAATAACTGGTCTGTTGTTTACAACACGAATCCCGAATCCGGGCTGGAATTTCTTGAAGTAAAGCGTTTCAAGGTGGTTTTGCTGGATATCCGCATGCCCATTATGTCCGGGCTGGAATTCCTGGCGGAACTGGTGAAACGCGGGTTAATTCAGCGAAATTACGTGATCGTGCTAACCGGCGAAATCACCATTGAAAATGCCGTCGATTCCCTCCGGCTGGGGGCTAAAGACTTCATTCAAAAGCATGCTGTTGTTGAATATCCGGACCTCTTTCTCGAGCGGATTGAAAAGGGCTTTCTCTGGCAGCAGGAACGGATTGAAAACGAGCATTTGGCTGAAGAACGGAAACGTGCAATTGAAGAAAGTCGTCTGATCGTGAAGAGCGTCGGGCACGATATGTCAGGCAGCTATTACGCGTCACTCATGCTGCGCCTTCAGACACTCCAGAAAAAAATTGAGGGTTTCAAGAAAGCGGTGGAAAACTGCTTCGAAACGATACCGGACGGCGTTAATATCGCAAAGGATCGAAGCCCGGATGAATGCCGAAAAAAAATGCTGGAGCTCGTCGATGAGAGTATCGAAAAAGGTCGCGGAATCATAACCCTGATGGGCTTTTTCAAGGAGTTAGGTGAAAAGCTCAAGCATCTCGGACAGGCAATCGATATTGACAAAAGTCATAAAAAAACAGTGGATTTAAATGCTCTGGTAAAGGAAGCAATCCATCTCTTTACCGACTCTCAGTTAGCTGAAAATCCCGACGTAGAACTGGTAGAAGATTATTCCGAAAGTCCTATAAATATCAGCGCCAGTGAAGAAGACCTGATCAGAGTGTTTGTAAATCTGGTGGAAAACGCTTTCAAGGCAATGGACGGAACGGGCACTCTCACCACTCATGTTTACCGGGAAAATGGATACGCCGTCGTTGAGATCAGCGATACCGGTGTTGGAATACCCGAAGAAAAACTGGATAGAATTTGGCGCCCTGATTATACTAACTGGAGCGGCAAACAGGGCACCGGTTTAGGACTGCTGATTTGTAAAAAAGCAGTGGAAAATCATGAAGGTGAAATTCATGTCAACAGCGTCGTTGGCAAAGGAACCACCTTTACAATAAAGTTTAAATTGATTTAGAAAGGATCTACAATGGCAGTAAAAAGAATTTTACTTGTCGATGACAAAGCCTTGCTGCGAGATGCCCTGGTCGAATATCTGGGATCCGAGGAATATGAAATCATCGAAGCAGAAGACGGCGAAAAAGCGATTGCACTTTTCAAAACGGAAGATGTCGATTTGGTGATTCTGGATCATAACCTTCCCGGTATTGACGGTTATAAAACATTACAACTGATGAAACAAACGAAACCGGAAATTCCGGTTATCGGGTTGACAGGTGAACTAACAATTGAGATCAGAGAAAAGTATCTGTCCGTGGGAGCATACGATATTCATGCCAAATCCGCTATATACGAAAAGTTAATACCAACCCTGAAATCAGCTCTAAAAGGCGACAAAGCGTCACCTGCCGATAAAAAACCAGACTATGTCCGGTTGGCGGAGGACCTGAAAAACGAGGGGCGCTGGGAAGAATCCGCCATGTATCTCAAAGAAGCGGGGTTAGAACAAAAAGCTCTGGAAAACAAGGAAAAAGCAAACGAGTACTTCGAAGAAGCCATCAATCGGTATATCCGTGCGGGCAGACGCTCAAAGGCTGTTGAAATAGAAAAAATGATAATTGACTAATTTTAATGATGTCATTGGGGGAAGTGAAGATCCTTTCTGTCAACAAAGCATTGGCATGGTCTCCTGATAGCAAACGAATCGCTTTTAACGGAAATGATGATACTGGAATTCCATATAACATATTATGGAACTTATTGAAAAATAAAAGTATTTTGATATAACTGCCGGAGCCTTCATTCTCGGCGGATCAAGGGGTTCGGAATTCGATGGACGTTATACGATTTATAGTGTCAAAGAGGTTGATCTGATTGAAAATCTCTGTCCCTACGTGCGGCTGAAGCTGAGTTTTTAATGATAATAACCTTTCGCAAAGTTGCGTAATACAATGTTTAAGATAATATACCACCTCTGATGTAATTGGAATTAACTTTGCGAAAGATGTCTGTTTCGGTTGCAGAGCAGAAGCCCTGCAACCAGAATAAAAAAATAAAAATATTATTGACTTTAATTTGAAATATAGTGTAATTCGTATGTGTTGAAATGGCGAGTATAGTACATGGAATCAATCCACTCACTCTATAGTTAGAAATCTAAAGGAAGGAGTTAACAGTGCCTTATATTTCTGAGATAAAGACTATCCGTGACTCTGTTGGTGCAGTATTAAAAATACATAGGCAGGGACCTAATCGTGCACAGGCAGCTATAGTTGGAACCACTTGGGCGATTGTTGATAATCAGTACTTCATTACGGCATATCATGTATTTAACAATGGTCAAACCCGTGATCCCAATGATAAGTTCTACATTTTTAGTGTTCCCAATAATGGTCCAAGAGCTCAACATGTACCTGTTATTT
>JAHIOG010000325.1 GCA_018895675.1 bacterium | reverse complement strand
GTGGAATTTTTTCGATTAAATAACCGGTCAAAACTATGATGACAAAAGCGAAAGTGCAGGCGTGGAAACCAGAATTATGAATCTGATTTATCCTTTATCACACTTTTATATTTTTTCCAGATAGCAGCAAGTTTATCGTCGTTACCGTTCTGGTAGACGATTGATAAGATTATGTTTGATTGATTTCAACGGACTGAAATAATATTCGCGCCGTTTTTTCGACAATTCTTCCAAGGACAACTGCTTCGCTACGATAATCTATTTTTGAAATATCAAAGCCACTTTTAACCATATTCAATTTATTTCCGTATCACGGCAATTTTACCTACAGTCGTATCGCCATCTTTAGTGTACGCCATGCAGAGATAGACGCCGCTGCTGACGTATCGTCCACGATGATCTTTTCCATCCCAAAACGCTTGCTGACCAATTATATCCCCGTCAATATAAGATAAATGTCTGACGAAGGTACCGTCAATTGTGATGATTTTTACATCAGATTCCTGAAGCAAACCATCGATAACAAGCGGTCGCGCCAATGGTATTTCAAAGGGCGTTGGAAAAATCTTTAATTCACGGTACTCATCCCCAAAAACCGCATAAGGTGATTTATAAATTGAAATGCCTTTATTCGTGGCGAGATATACGATTCCATCATCAGAATCAAAAGCGATATCCAATACATAATTACTAAGGATACCTGAATTTCCGGTTGTAAAACCTTCAACATCGTTTAACCATATACCGTTGTGGGTATAGACTTTTACACCTGAACCGACGGTTGAGATCCATTTATTACTCAAACCGTCAACTTTGATCCTGCACTCTTTGGCGAATGGAACGCTTGTCAGAACTGCCGGATCAATCTGGCTAAAGTATCGACCTGGAAAGTTCTCAGATAGAACGGCGCGTTGAATACCTGCAGAAGTCATGATCCACAGATTGTCTTCAAGATCAAATGCGAGCGAATAAACCGCATTATCCGCGAGACCGTCACTGGTTGTAATCCAGCGCCATTCATCATCAGATTTATCGGAAATAGTTCCATTATGATCTAAAACAATTATCCCCCCGGCTGCCGGCGATGGTGAATCACCGCCATGCACTTCAGACGCAAACCAGACCCGCCCTTTGTCATCAAATATTATGGATGTTGTATGATAATTCAGATACCCATCAGATTCGGTGATATTGAAATGAACCCAGTGATTGTCCGAAGTTAAAACAGCAATAACATTGTCGTTTTGGGCATACTGATTGGCAATCCAGAGATTATCGTTTTCGTCAAGAGCGATATAGCCAATACCGAAATAATAGTCGCTGCCCCCCTTGCCAGCGGACGCTGCCAGCTTTTGATCGGTAGTATCATAAACAAGATAATTTTCCAGATCACCCGGATTAAATTCCAGTAATCCGCCGGGTCTCAGGTAACGCTGGGTCGATCCATATAAAGGTGCAAAAAATACCCCGCTGCTATTCCGCATAAGATTATAAATTCGACCATCTAGAGTAAGGCTATATGCAATCGTATCAGCCACAAATTGATTCCAGTCTCGTTCACTGTCATCGTGGATCGAGATCATATTGGTCAAACCGCGGATATTATACCATCCGTCCGGGGTCTGCATGCTGAATCCCTTCTGTGTCCCAGCCATTAGATTACCGTCTTCATTAACCCACAGAGCGGTATAAATATTATCCAAAATCGTATTTGGTGTATAATACCGGAGAGTTTCATCAAAATAAGTCCAGATACATTTGGAATCGGAGCCACCCCATAAAACATCATTTGAATCAAATGCGCATTTCGTTGTACTTCCCGATAAAACATTCTTCCATAAGCCGGAAAAATATCTATACACTCCACCGTTTGTCGTTGCATAAAGTATACCGGAATTATCCGTTATCAGCAAATTGATATCAAGCGTAAAACTGTCGTTATATAAATTTGCCTGATTGCCCTCAATTTGGAATAGCGCCGATCCCAGATTTGCCAGGATCATTCCTTCGTAACTAACAACATTAGATGAGTAGCCCGATGCGGGAAAATCAACCTTTTGCCAGGCTGAAGAAGGTTTCAAATCGATCTGATTCAGATCGGCAAAAAGCAGCCCGGTATTTGTGGCAACCCATAAAGTATCTCCGATAACCGTCAACGAATTGATATCGGAAATTTCAGTGGGAAAACTTTCAAACCGATCCTTGTAATGATACTTTGTTCCGGAAGTCTTAAAATACGAAATACCCCAATCAACGTTTAGCTGATACGCTGCAAACGCTGCATTTCCACGAAATGCAATGGAACTAATACTGGTCAACTTATCACCGAAATCAATTTCGGAAAAGAACTGCTCGACAGTTTTCGTTTCAGTATTCCAAATATTTATTTCACCGTCAGGAGAACCCATTCCCAACCAGAGACGACCGAATTTGTCTTCGGCAAGACACTGAATATCGTTGCGTGTGAGACCATGTCTGATTGTATATGTATTGAATTGCTGAGCGCTTCTGTCAAACTCAACCAGTCCGCCGCTGCTGGCTGCATAGACATAATTACCCTTTACTATAACATCTCTGACGTTGAGAACCGAAGTATAACTGTCCCATTCGCCAACAACTGTCTGACTGAAAGAAATAACCGGCAATAGAAAAAACAGGGAAAGAAGCAATATTTTTCTCACGAATTACCTTTTGATTGTTCTGATCAGATTCGCCATTTCAATCATATTCAATGCAGCATCCCATCCTTTGTTTCCTGATTTTGTCCCGGCTCGCTCAAGCGCCTGTTCAATCGTATCGGTGGTTAATACACCATAAATAATCGGCGCTTCAGACTCCATTGACAACCGGGCGATTCCTTTAGAAGATTCAGCGGCAACTACATCAAAATGCGGTGTAGCTCCACGGATAACAGCGCCAAGACAAATCACGCCGTCAAATTTCTTTGAATTCGCAACGGCTTTCGCCACCGGTGGAATTTCCATGGCGCCCGGCACCCAGTAAATATGAATATCATCCTCTTTGGCTCCATGCCTTTTAAGACAATCGAGAGCGCCTTCCAGTAATTCTTTCGTAATCAAATCATTAAACCGACTAATAATGATTGCGGTTTTCATTTTTTCGGCGGATAATACGCCTTCATAAATTTTTGCCATAATTCACCCCCTTTTTTCAATTATCAATTATCTATAACCAATTATCAATGATTATTATAAAAATCTTAATCTATGTAAAAAGTATCTTTTAAAAGTGACAACCAGTATTTTGCCTCCAAACATTCTTTATAAGCAATTGATATTTTATTAGAAAAATCCGCCCTTGAAATCGCACCGTTTGCCTCAGATATATTAGCGCCTATAGAAGTTCCGCATCTTAGTAACTGTTTTGACAAAACATGCTCCTTTTTATCTTTTGTAAGATGCTGATAAACTCCTATTATGTCAATTGCAAACGTATATGACTTTTCCCGAACAATATTTCGCTTTTCCACTCTTCTCTCTCTTCAATTAATCATTGATTATTGATCATTGTTCATTGTTAAGTATTAAATGTCCCATTTTATCGCGTTTTGTTTTAAGATATTTTTCATTATTTGGATTTGGTGGAATTTCGATCGGTATTCTATCAATTATTTCCAATCCGTATCCTTGCAGCCCAACAATTTTCTTTGGATTGTTCGTTAATAAGGTCATCTTTTTAATACCCAGATCAGAGAGCATTTGGGCGCCCATTCCATAATCCCGCAAATCCGGTAAAAACCCAAGTCGCACATTTGCTTCAACAGTATCCATACCCTGATCCTGCAAACCGTAGGCGCTGATTTTATGTTTTAAACCAATTCCTCTACCTTCCTGTCGGAGGTAGAGTACAACGCCTCTGCCCTCGTTGGCAATCATTTCCATTGCCCTTGTCAGTTGATCGCCGCAGTCACAGCGTAAAGAGCCAAATACGTCGCCTGTCAGGCACTCCGAATGAACCCGCACCATAACCGGTTCACCGTTCCCTACATCACCCATCACCATGGCAACATGTTCTTTTTCAGTTAAATGATCGATGTAAACGATTATGTTGAATTTTCCGACCCCCGTTGGAAGCACGGCTTCGCTGATGCGTTCAATGTAGCGTTCATGTTTGCGGCGATATTCGATTAGATATTCGACTGTAATTATTTTTATATCATGTTCCTTAGCAATAGCATGTAACGCATCCCCGCGAGCCATTTCACCATTTTCATCCATAATTTCGCACATGACACTGACGGGTTTCAACCCGGCAATCATTGCCAGATCAACAGACGCTTCAGTATGCCCTGTACGACGTAGAACTCCACCGGAACGGGCAATGATTGGGAAAATATGCCCCGGTCTTCCGAGATCATCCGGATTCGTATCAGGCTCAGCAAGCGCTTTAATAGTCGCTGCTCTGTCCGGAGCCGATATGCCGGTAGTTGTTCCTTTTTTATAGTCAACACTAACTGTAAAGCTGGTGTTATGCAATGCCGTGTTATCCGCGACCATCAAATTCAATCTTAATTCTTTTGCCCGGTTCTCTGTTAAACCTACGCACATCAGACCCCGGGCATGTTTAGCCATAAAATTAACGGCTTTGGGAGTTATTTTCTCAGCTGCTATGATAAAATCACCTTCATTTTCACGATTTTCATCATCGACGACAATGATAAATTTGCCATTTATTAAATCGGCAACGGCTTCTTTAATTGTATTAAATTTCATTGCTTATTTCCTCGTTCGTATCTCCATGAGATTACTGTGTATTCATTTATTTCTTCTTACTTCCGTATCCCCAACTATTTATCATGTCTTCGGTTATTGGTTTCACTGAAGATTTCCCGGTTACAAATTGTTCGATATATTTTGCCAGTAAATCAACTTCAATATTAACCAAGTCACCCATTCTTATGGTCTTCAAATTAGTATCCCGAAATGTCAGCGGAATCACGGCAACAGTAATCTGGTTTGCTATGATCGATGCGACTGTCAAACTGATTCCGTTTATTGCTATTGAACCTTTTGGAACAATGTATTGCTTCAGTTCATCGGGAACCTGGATAGTTATTGTTGCTGATTTCCCGGTTTTTACTATTGATCTTATCGATCCGACTCCATCCACGTGTCCCTGGACAAAATGCCCGCCAAACCGACCATTCGCCGGCATGGCGCGCTCAAGATTCACCTGGACTCCGGACTTGAAATATACTAATGTAGTCTTTGACAAAGTTTCATCGACGGCTTGTGCAGTGAAGCGATCATTCATCACGGATACAACACTGAGGCAAGCGCCATCGACAGCAACACTATCGCCAATATGTAAATCTTCAGTAACTTTTTTTGATGATATTTCAAATAATTTTCCCTCAGGATTTGAGGTAACCCGACTTATCTTCCCAATTTCCTCAATTAATCCCGTAAACATTATTTTAATGTTCCTCTTAATAAGATATCTGGACCAAGTTTCCGGGGCTCTGCCCACTCCAGTTGAATGGCGCTATCCAGTGATTTCATAAAACCACTGAAGCTGGAAATTCCCTCTCCTAAAATTTTTGGGGCGATGAATAGTTGTAATTCATCTACCAAACGACTCTGAATCAATGATCCTGCCACCTGACCGCCTCCCTCACAATAGATTGATGTTATCCCGAATTCCGCAAGATGTTTCATTGCATCGTACAACTGAATCCAACCAAGTGTATCGCTATTGACCTGTAATACATTGACCCCATTTTTTTGAAGTTGTTCAACCTTTTTCTCTTTACCCTTTTGTGAAGTTATGACCACAGTCCGCTTCTTAAAATCATCGGAAACGAGTTTAAAACGGTAGGGAATATTCAACACATCATCTAAAATAACTCTGTATGGGATAAACCCATCGGTTTCTCCAGGTAACAACCCCGGATCATCCTTGAAAACCGTGCCCATTCCAACCATAATCGCATCGTGAATCTTTCTTTGCTCTTTTACAAAGTTTCGCGCTTCGGCAGATGTTATCCATTTACTCTTTCCGGAAACATCGGCAATATATCCGTCGACTGTTTCCGCCAGCTTGAGTGTGATCCAGGGACGGTTTTCTTCGACAACGCTGATAAACCCCCGATTCAATTGTCGGGCTTCGTTTTCAAGCGCTCCAACACAAACTTTCACATCTGCCTCTTCCAAAATCCGAACGCCATTCCCGTTAACCCGTGGATTCGGATCGATCATGGCGATGCGGACCTCTTTGATCCCAGCCTTGATGATTTCCTTAGCACAGGGAGGTGTTTTGCCATGAAAACCACAGGGTTCAAGGTTTACATAAAGTGTTGATCCCTTAACTTCTGAACCGGCATTTTTTATCGCTTCAATTTCGGCATGAAAATCGCCGAATTTTGGGTGATATCCTTCGCCAATAAGCCGATTATTTTTTACAAGTACCGCCCCCACCATTGGATTAGGGCTGGTAAAGCCTCTTCCCTTTTGGGCGAGTTTCAGCGCGTGTTTCATCCATTTTTCGTGCATATTCATAAAAAATCCCGAACGCCCGGGACTACAACCTATCTTCTTCCATCCGGACTCTTACCGTCGGTGCCTGAGTTTCGCAGGCTCTGTCCCGGATTTCCCGGAACTCGCGGACTATCACCGCCGGTCAGGATTTCCACCCTGTCCCGAAGACGCAAAGCAAATTTAGGAGTATAAAAGTGGAGATGCAAGAAATGTTCATGGTAATAAATATGGCTCATTGACTTATCCAGGTCCTTTTGGGTATACCAACTCATTCCCCTCGAGATGTCCTTGACACAAGCCCCACTTAGTAGCGGGACCGCCACCGTGGAGAGTGGAGTTGCTGATAAGGAGAAGGTTGCGTGTCATATAGGGTACTTTTCTTATTATTATTTTGGCGCCGGCAATTTAAGACGAATGGAATTGGAATCCCCAAATGATTATACTGTGAATTACAAACTCCATTTTTAATCGTATGTCTATTATTTATATAAAATAAATTACATAGAATCGAATATGGGTTCAGGCTATAATTCATAAATCATTTCAGTTGCATCTATCCGCTGCATTAATTAAAATTCAGCGACTGTAAACGGTTATGAATGGATACTGCTAAAAGTGAGACCTGTATATGACGCCTGAAGAACCGGCACGTCAACATATCGACCAACTATTAATCCAATCGGGTTGGATTGTAACGG
>JAHIOG010000324.1 GCA_018895675.1 bacterium | reverse complement strand
TTGGGATCACTATTCGCGTCAAACGGATTTTTCCACTCTTTATCTTCACAAGAGAGAAAAAGTGCGATCAATATGAATGGGATGAAGAATATGTATTTCTTTGACTGCATATTAAATCTCTTTTAAAATCTAAAAATTTCAAACTAAAGCAAATTATAACTAATAAACGGTAACAGGAATAATCTTCTAATGAACTTTGCGAAAGTTTGTTTGGAATTTCACTAAAGGCTCCAATCTATATCCGGGATTTATACTGGAATAGCTTTCGCAAAGTTTGAATCCCGGCTTTGGTTGTATATTCATTCTCTTAATAAATCTTGAAGCATCAAATAGTCTCTAAAATGAATATACGGGAACGGAAATAGTCTTATCAGGCTTTTTTTTCTCCCGGATGATTCGATCAATAGATTCTGCAACTTCAGGTTTAAGCACTTTTTCTCCACACTGCACACAAACACCCATAGGAACGTTTTCAACAATAAGCAACTTATCCTCTAGCCTAATTTCGCGGGGCAAAAGCCGCTCTACTACTTTTCCGCCACAATAAAAGCAATCGCTATACTTATTTTTAATACTCATATCCATTTGCAGTAGTGATTACGATATTGTCAATCAATAAACTTCTTCATGCGTTCCAATTGTCTCCAGGAGGATAGCTTCATTTTCTTCATATTTTACAAATTTAAATATAATTCTCAAGTCATATCCCGCGCTGCATGCCCACGAATTCCCGAGTTTGCCTTTTAATTTATGAGTACGTAAATGATGGTTAAAAGAATCCTTTTCTAATAAATTCAATGTGTCTTTTAAACTGTTAGCGAAATCAGGATTCTTTTTCACAACTCTTTTAGCTGCTCGCACAAAAGAATTTGATCTCAGCAACAAACGCCTCATGATAATATTTCTCTCATAAGTTCATCTGCCGATGTCGGTTTGCATTTACCCGCTTTAAATTCCCTCTGAGCATTCCGGATTTCTCTGGCAAGTTTGGAGCGTTGCTTTTCAATAATTCTTCTGTTTAATATTTCAATTAATGTTTCCTGATCTTCTATTGGTAATTTCTCCGCTGTTTCCAGCACTTCATTAAAAGATATCGTATCTCTCATAATTTTTTATCTCCTTACATAGTAATTTCAATTTCCATTCAATACAATTTATAGCACAAAATAAATAATAGCAACCGGGATTTGCGCAGCTGAAAAGGAAATTAGTAAAATCGAAAATAGCAGAATCCTAAGTTTTTTCATAAGAGCTCTTATTAACTTTGGAATTATTACTTTTGCAAATTAGGATCATGTGCGAAATCCATATTTTTCTGCTGTAATTTATTTGACATTTGTATCTATTGCAATTCTTTTAATAAATATTGTCCCGACGTAAACATCAGTGTAATTCTTTTTAATGAAATATTCTCAATGGAGTTCTCTCTTAATCCGGTATATTGATCCTCGCTGTATTCCTGTGATATTTCTCACGTGATTTTTACATGTCTATCAAATTTTTATTCCCTTCGACAACAATTTTCCCGGAGCCATTGTCTAAAAATCAGTTTATTTAAAATAGATACAGGGAGAATAAAACAATGAAACGATTTAAACATATTTTTGGAATCATGTGCTTTACTATTAGTCTAATTTTCGGGGCGTATGTGCTGACCTACCAGGATAACATACAAACGGGAACAGGTTCAACGACCATTGAAACAATGCCAAATCATGCGACTAATATCTCAAGTGAATTATTGATATAACTCCAATCTAAACATCGATTTCTAAAGTACATATTCCTTATATTCCGCTTCCATTATTACTTAACCATTTAAATATTCTACATCACATCGCCAAATTTAATATCTCTTGAGAATAAATTATTCTCATTTTATCTATATATACTTTAAATTTGATAGTACAGACATGGGGAAAAGATGGATAAAAATGAACTGATTCACTACTACAACAAATTCAAGTACGGCGAAGACAGTTATCATTACTTAATGAAAAATAAAGTAAAAGAGATATTACTTATCTCGACTTTTTATGATGCGTTTATCTTCGAACAAGACGGAAGATTATCCGAACAAATTTACGGTGAGTATCGTCAATTAAATTTAAGCACCGCTCCAATGGTCACAAGTGTTCCTACCGGAGAGGAAGCATTAAAAATGTTGGAGAAAAGGCATTTTGACCTCGTAATCACAATGCTTCACATCGGTAAGATCACGTCGTTCGAAATCGTCAAAATGATCAAAGAACGCAACCCGGAATTGCCTGTTTTGTTATTGCTTAATATGCAATCTGACCTAAGCCTGCTAAAAAAATATACGGACAAGTTGGATCTGTTCGATAACATTTTTCTCTGGAAAGGAGACGCCAAACTCTTCCTGGCAATGGTCAAATCAGTCGAAGATAAACGAAATATAGAATATGATACAAAACATGGCTTAGTCAGAGTAATTTTGCTGGTCGAGGATTCAATTCAGTACTACTCAACTCTCCTGCCCTTGCTCTACGAAGAAATAGTAAAACAAACCCAAATATTGATTAAAGAAGAATTAAGTGATATAAATAAACGTTTGAAGATGAGAGTACGTCCGAAGGTCATTCTTGCCCATAACTTTGAGGAAGCAATATCTATTTATGACAAATATCAAGAGTACATAATCGCTGTCATATCGGACATCAGTTATGAACGAAACGACCATTTAGATCCGGAGGCTGGCATCAAATTGATTTCGAAAGTCAAAGAAAATATTTATGATGTCTCAACCATCTTAATGTCATCCGATTCGAGTAATCGAAAAAAAGCCGATAAAATCAATGCGACATTTATTGATAAATATTCCAAACATCTCCTGCAAGAACTACGGCAATTCATATTGGATAATCTTGGATTCGGCGACTTTGTATTCCGAAATGAAAAAGGCGAAGAAATTAATCGAGCCCGTACGTTGATTGAGTTCGAAGAAATACTTAAAACCGTACCCAATGAATCCATCTTGTACCATAGCAGGAGAAATCATTTTTCCGCCTGGCTGATGGCAAGAGGAGAAACTCAGATCGCTAAAAAGACGCGACTGTTGACTATTAAGGATTTTGATTCTACAGCGGATATGCGAAATCACCTTGAGGAAACGTTAAATTTCATTCGAAAAAGCAAAAACAAAGGTAAAATTGTCAATTTTCATCCAGATAGTTTATTCGAGCCAACTGAAATTATGAGATTAAGTGAAGGATCACTCGGCGGCAAGGGACGCGGTCTGGCATTCATGAATGCTCTTTTGATCAGTATGGAATTTGAAAAACATTACCCTGATGTGAATATTTCACTTCCCAGCACAACAATTATTGGCACAAACGAATTTGATGACTTTATACAGCGCAACCATATTATCGAACGATTGAATGATGATATGAGTGATTCAGAAATTGATAATCTGTTTATTACATCCTCCATTTCTGCGGAACTGTTAGAAAATCTGCGTATTTTCTTATATCACATTAAATATCCACTTGCAGTTCGGTCCTCCGGCTTGCTGGAAGATTCTTCTTCACAACCTTTTGCCGGAATTTACCGAACCTATATGCTTCCGAACAACCACCCGGATGATGAAGAACGTTTGCAGCAACTCCTTTCAGCAATAAAATTGGTCTTTGCATCCGTTTTTATTAAAAATTCCCGTTCATATATTGAAAATCTGAATCACCAATTAGAAGAAGAAAAGATGGCGGTAATTATCCAACAAGTTGTCGGTTCCAATTTCGGCGATTATTATTACCCCCATATTTCCGGTATTGCTCAATCACATAATTTCTATCCCATTTCAAATTTGGGAAATGAAGACGGAATCGCATCTATTGTCGTTGGTCTTGGAAAATCAGTTATTGAAGGTGGAAAACATTTTCGATTCTGTCCGAAGTTTCCCAAAGTAGAATTTTTACAACTTAAAAACATGCTTGGAGATTCTCAAAAAGAACTTTACGGAATCGATTTAAAACATAGTGAATTCGACCTGTTGACCGGAGAAGACGCCACAATAAAAAAAATGGAAATAAAAAATATTGAGCCCTATGGCGCCCTCAATTATACGGCATCGGTATGGGATCATCATGATAACCGGTTAATTCCCGGTGTAAATCGTCCCGGTGCACGGGTTATTACTTTCGATAATATCATAAAGTATAACTACTTCCCTCTTGCTGATATTACTGCAAAATTACTCGAAATCGGTGAAGAAGCCTTCGGGATGCCGGTCGAGATCGAGTTCGCTGTTGATTTAACCAAAGTCGAAGAACATAATAAGGTTCCCACGTTTTATATATTGCAGATTCGACCATTAGCGATCAGCAACGAAGATGTTGATTTATCGTCAAATGAAATCGACAAAGAACAGCTCTTACTTTATACTGATAAGAGTATGGGAAATGGCGAGATCAATACGATTCAGGATATCATCTACCTGGACCCGAAGAAATTTAACAGGTTAAAAACCATAGAGATGAAAGGCGAAATCGATCTATTGAACGAGAAGATGAAAAAAGATAATCGGGAATACATACTCATCGGTCAGGGACGTTGGGGTTCTCAGGATCGTTTCTTAGGTGTTCCGGTACGGTTTGTTCAAATCAGTAGTGCAAAAATCATCATTGAAATGGGTATAGAGGATTTTAATATCGATCCTTCTCAAGGCACTCACTTTTTCCACAATATTATTGCCATGCAAATCGGCTATTTTACGATTCCTTATAAATCACAGATAGATTTTATCGACTGGAATTGGATAAATCAGTTAAAAATCATAGAAGAGCGCAATTTCTTCACACATGTCAGAACGTCACATCCATTAACAATCAAAATGGACGGAAAACATGGCATTGCCGTTATTTACAAAGGGAAAGATACCTGATAGCAAATTCTATTTAGAGTCTATCCGTAATGTCGGTTTTTTCGATAAATGGAAACTTGACTTAAGGCGATAGTCT
>JAHIOG010000323.1 GCA_018895675.1 bacterium | reverse complement strand
TCAGTACAGAATGCACTTATAGGAATAATCATCCCGTTAAAGGAGCCATCTTTCTGAACGATTATTGACCTTTCTATAATATACGCATATAAATTTCCTGAATTTTTAGTTTTAAATAATTGGATATCATAAATATTTTTAATTGCTGAATATTCTACATAAGGCGGATTCCCGATAATCACATCAAAGCCGCCCTTGCCGTGAATGATCTCATAGAATTCTGCCAACCAGTGGAAGGGTTGATGAGATTTCTTCCAGGCTTCATACTCTGCGGGTTTATTGTCCGGGTCTTTGCCGTACTCTTTGGCGAGATAGTGGTTGAGTTCCTCATTAAGTTCCGCCAGACGTTTTTCCAGGTCGTCCTTGGCTTTGGTGGAAGTTTTCGTGCCCCATTCCGCCATCCACCAACTGCATCTCTTTAAAACGCTTATAAGCATGCGCCACCATATCCATTTTATCATAGATTTTAAGACTCGTTTGTCCAAAATCCAGAGTTCCGCTAGTCTGTTTTACAGCACCTAATCTGGCATTTTCAAAATCTTTTATTGTAGCATAACCCACAAGTGTATTCCCACAGCGGATATTAAAGTCCAGATCGGGCAGCGGTTCCAATCCCATATTCGGTTTATTGTAATCCACCTCTACGGTTGCCGCCAGTTTCAGGAAGAGCCGTAGTTTGGCAATCTCCACGGCTTCATTCATGATGTCCACACCGTGCAGATTATTCAGGATGATGGATTTGAAGATATAGTACTTCTCGTTTGGGTGGTTTTCGATAGTCGCCAAGGTATCACGAAATGGCTTGTACTTCCGACCACCCTTGGCATCGTCCTCTTCAACAAACTCCCGCATACGCTTAATGCAGGTTGCGTAGAGCGGCTCCAGAATATTCATGGCGGCAAAGAGAAAAGCCCCGGAGCCGCAGGTCGGGTCCAATACGGTGATCTTTTTCACCGCTTTGCTGAAAGCCACGATAAAGTCCGAGCCTTCATAATTCTCTACGGCATCCTGGGCAAACTGCTTAATATCCAGGTTATAAGTTATGAAATCGTTGATTTCTCTGATCTCACCGCTGCTGATCTTATTTCGGATATCAAAATAGCGTTGGCGACGCTCTACATATTCCCGCCATATTTCCGTAGGAAGACCGTACTCTGACGGGGCTTTGCGGTTCCACTCTTCCCGCCGTTCTAACAGATTCGGTTTGGTAGTGTCCACACCGATTTCAATTTCCGGCGGTAGCGGACGAAGATTGCCATTTTCATCATATACACCATACTTCACGGCATCATAGATATAACGATCCGGATCATCATCCAGCATTTTCCAAAGGCTGCTGTCCTCATGAAAAGCGGTGGCACATTGCTTTTTGACATCATCAAAGAGAAAGGGAATAATCGTGTTTTTGGAGATATAACCGGTGATATCCTCTTTGGTATAGTAAGCGCCCATAGCCGCCCGGTCGTTGATATACTTTTCAAAGATATAACCGATCACATCGGGATTAATGTCCTTGCCGCTTGCCCTTTCCCGGTAGTCCAGATGCCAATTGTACTGATCGAAGAAATTAAAAACATTCTCAAAGGCATCGTCGGGAATATGGATTGCATTTGCTTTTTCGATATGATGTTCATCAAAAAGACCGCCATTTAAATAGGGTACTTCTCCGATTTCGTCGAACAGTTTCCTGTCACGTGCCGGATTGCCAAGCCCCTGGTGAAACAGCATCAACAGGAAATCGCGGTAGAAGGAATAAAATTTATCCCTTCCTTTGCGTTGTTTCGACCAATCCAGTTTATCTCTCAGGTAATTTTCATTTCGATCCAGAAAACCTTTCTTCTGGATGAAGTAGATAAACATCAATCGATTGAGCATGAGCGACGCATACCAATCCCGTTCAACAACGCTATCAATTCCATCAATAAATCTTAAAAATGTCTGATGCTCTTTACGGAACTGATCGTAGAATTTCTTAGTGACTCTTTCGGCATTTTTGTCAAAGACGTCGGTTACACGCCGGACAACATCCACAAGCCCGATTTTCCCCTCTTCTTCCAGGGTAAACAACAGTCCCGAAAGCTTCTGAAGAATAATTTCCGGCGCCTGATGAGAATAATAAGTTACTTCATGAGTAATTAGCGGTTTATTCGCTTGCCGGACACATAGTTGCCAGATTTGTTTCGTCCTGTCCGAATCGGTAAAAATGATCAGGTGTTCTAAGAAGAGTTTACTGATTTCACGATCGATCTTCTTCCGAATGTTGGAATCCGGAAAACCGTCTCCATCTCGTGGTGCACATTGCAGTATAATAAACTGTTGCTTCTCGGCAATTCCGTTAAGTATATAGGACTTTTCATTAACCAAAAGTGGTATCTCTTTTTTGACGTAATTCCAGCCCAGTTCATTAAATAACTCTTTGAATCTGAAATCTCGAATATGTCGTTCGAATTTCGGTCGATCAATTGCCATCTTATACTTCCTTTTTCAATCCCAGCGAACAGATGATTTTCGGTGATTTATCCTTGATTTCATCATCATGAATGATGCATAGTTTTTCTTCTTCACGCAATGAAAGGACTACCTTCGCCAAACCCTGGTCATCAATGCCGGTTTTTAATTGCCGGTTGAGAATATCTTTCGCATATTCTTTTAATGGGTATTTATAAATGTCGTCAATCGCCCGATTCAGGGATTCATCGACAAAAAGAGTGCCCAGGTTTTCATCATAATAGCGTTTCAGCCGCATATAAACCCGGTACCTGGCGCCGGTCCGCTTACCTAATTGTCCGCCAATCTGTGTCTCAATATCTTTGATATAATCCAGACTCTTACGGACCAATTGATGATGTTCCGGAAAGCGATAGAGCGGTTTTGTATCCGGAAAACAGGCTGCCGCTTTCATTACCGCATATTGGGATTGGGTGATCAGATTACCGGATTTATCAACCCATGCCAGTACATCATTGTCATCAGCGGTCTTAGCATAGACGATAACACCCTCTTTTTGATCTGCCACTGATGGTTTGGTGCTGTAAACGACATTAGCCAGATTTGGAATGGTCTTCTCCAGGCTTGGATCAGCTTCAATTGCGTCTTTCCAAATCTGATAGGCGTAGGAAGCCAGATCAATCTCAGTTTCTTTGTCATCATCCAGTATTCCGGCCCGTTCATTATAAAGATCCTTGATATTTACCGGATCACCTTCAAAAAAGACCTCGTCGGAGCCCACGACTTCGGCATTCTCTTCGATCCGTCGTCTTAGTCGTCCTCTCAAATTAATTATATCCTCAATACCTTTTTCCGGCCAAATTGAATAACAAAGAATCTCCTCGGCTTCCTGTGCGATACGATCCACTCGTCCGGTTCGCTGAATCAGGCGAATAATCGCCCAGGGCAGATCATAGTTCACGACGATATGAGCATCCTGCAGATTCTGCCCTTCGCTGAGAACATCAGTCGCGATAACCACACGCAGTTCATCGACGGTATTCTTATGATGAAGACTTTCATTACTATGCGGACTAAATCGACAGGCAATCGCCGTCGGATCATCGCTTCCACCGGTTACACATTCCATCTGCTGCAAACTGCGTTTTTTCAATTCATTAGCAAGGTAGAAAGCCGTGTCGGCGTATTGAGTAAAAACCAGTACTTTATCTTCTTTATGGGTATTAGTAAGAAGATCAAAAAGTCGGTTTAGCTGTTTGTCCTTTTCCGGTGTCCAGTCCTTGCCAATTCTTAAAATCTCAACCAGCGACTGAGCATCTTCTAATAATAATTTCCGCAAATCAGACTGAAACAATTGACTTCTGATCCAATCTCTGTTTCGGCGGTTTTCGTGGGATTGAATCTTGTATATCTTTTCCGCTTGCTCGTAAAAATGTTCCTCATCCAAAATTAGTTTGATACCGTTTTCAGAATTGTTTCTCTCAAAATCCTCATCATCCAGGAATTCATCCAGAAGATTGGCTTCCTGAGCGCCAATCAAAAATGGCAATTCATAATCAATTGCATAGATAAAGATAAAATTTCTTAGAATGTGACGGCTTATTGATAAAAGAAAAGAATA
>JAHIOG010000322.1 GCA_018895675.1 bacterium | reverse complement strand
TCAAATAAGTTCCCGCAGAAAATAAATCTATTTGGTCTATCCGTTCTCCGAGTTACAGTTTATATTTAATATGTTTGATATAGTGCGGTAAACACATGAATTATGCCTTGCATAAGGACTAGATGAAAAGTAAATTTACCCGCTTTATTCATTTAGCGAAACAGAGTATGTTAGAGCATCTACAGGAAAGTCTTGGAAAAATAGTGCGAACTCTCAGAAGCGAGGGAAAAATCACGGAAAGTAATATCCGTGATACGCTGCGTTCTGTCCGGCGTTCTCTGTTGGAAGCCGACGTTAATTATAAAGTCGTCAAAGGGTTTATCGAGAATGTCCGTGAAAAAGCAATTGGCGTAACGGTTACAAAGAGTCTTACGCCGGGACAAGAGGTCATCAAGATTTTCCATGACGAGCTAACTCGTCTTTTAGGCGTGAAACAGCATCACCTGAAAACCGCATCGATGCCCCCGACGGTGATTCTGCTGGCAGGCTTGCAGGGATGTGGAAAAACAACATTTGCCGCAAAATTAGCATTGATGTTGAAAAAGCAGAATCATAAACCTTTACTGGTTTCCGTTGATGTTTATCGACCGGCGGCGGTTCAGCAACTGGAAGTACTGGGAAAACAGATCGGTGTACCGGTTTTTTCTGAGAAATCAAAAGTCGTCAAACGGGCAACTGAAGCTGTTAATTACGCACGGAAGCAACATCTGGATACAATTATTATTGATACCGCCGGAAGGCTTCATATCGATAATGAAATGATGAAAGAGCTTGAAGCCCTAAAAAAAGCGCTCAAACCTCAGAATATTCTTTTTATTGCCGATGGTATGACCGGACAGGATGCTGTAAATACAGCCGCGGCATTCGATGAAAGATTAGGCTTCGATGGTATAATCCTTACTAAAATGGATAGCGATACTCGCGGCGGCGCAGCCCTTTCTATCGTTAATGTAACCGGTAAACCGATCATGTATATCGGTACCGGGGAAAAACCTGAGAATATTGAAGCATTTTACCCGGATCGGATCGCGAACCGGATTTTGGGAATGGGCGACGTCGTCTCGCTTGTTGAGAAAATGCAAGCTGCCGTAGATGCCGAACAGGCGGCAAAACTTGAGAAAAAACTGCTAAAACAGCAGTTTTCACTTGAAGATTATCTGGATCAATTGCGGCAAATCAAAAAATTGGGTCCGATTGAGAATATTTTGGATATGGTTCCCGGATTTTCTAAGATGAAATCGAAAAATATTAAAATCGATGATAAGGAATTGGTCCGGGCTGAAGTTATAATTCAATCAATGACAAAGGATGAACGTCGTAGTCCTTCGTTAATAAACGGAAGTCGCCGAAAACGAATTGCGATGGGTAGTGGAACCCATCCCAGCGATGTGAACCGGCTTCTGAACCAATATTGGCAATTAGTAAAAATGAGTAAGCAGATGAGTAAAATGAAATTGCCTGGAAATCTCGCTGCTTTTCGTATGGGATTTTAACACAAAGGAGGAATCGTTGGCAGTTAGAATTAGATTACTTCGCATGGGAAGAAAGAAAAAACCCTTTTATCGAATCGTTGTAATGGATTCCCGCACACGCCGGGATGGTCGATATCTGGATAAAATCGGCTATTATAATCCCGTTGCAAAACCTGCAGAGGTAAGCATTGACAAAGATAAGGTGCTCGAATGGCTCAAAAAGGGCGCGGAACCTTCACAGACAGTATTTAATCTGTTACAAAAAGAGGGTATTGCTCTGGATTGGCATCTGATCCGTAATAAAGTTAGTGAACAAGCTCGGAATGTCGAATTGCAGAAGTGGGAGCTTTCGAAAAAAGTACGTGAATTAAAAATAGCGGAAGTAAAAGAAGAAAAAGTTCAGGAAGAAGCAGCTGAAGAAGAAATTGCTCCAAAAGCAGAGGGCGAAGAACCAACTGCAGCCGAACCGGAAGAAAGTAAAGAACCTGAAAAACCTGAAGAACCAGTGAAAGAAGTTCCCGCTGAAGTCGCAAAGGAAGAACCGGAAGCTGAATCTAAAAAGGACAAACCTGAAGCAATAAAAGAAGACAAACCTGAACCCAAAAAAGAGAAAAAACCGGCTGTAAAGAAATCTAAAAAAACGGTAAAAGAAAAACCGGAACCAGTTGCTGAAACAGCCGAACCGGAAGCCAAAGAAAAAAAGCAAAACGAACCAGCAGAGAAGGCAGAAACTCCGGTTGAGGAAAAACCAGAAGATAAAAAAGACGAATCTGAAAAGTAATTTTTCGGATTATCACATTAATAATTTGTATTTTCTTGGTAATTTTTTATTAAATTGTGGCGATTACCTTTAAGAATAAAATGGAGTAATCAGAAACCAGTAACAAGGAGTGACAGTTATGAAAGACTTCATCGAGTACATTGTAAAGAAACTAGTCGATAATCCTGAGGATGTAAAAGTTACTCAGATTGACAGCGAAAAAACCGTCATCTTGGAATTGCAGGTCAAAGAAGGTGACCTTGGTAAGGTAATTGGGAAAAAAGGTCGCACTGCTAAAGCATTGAGAATCCTTTTAACTGCAGCAGCAGCGAAACAAGGACAAAAACGTGCGATCTTAGAAATCATTGAATAATTGTGGATGTCGATAGAAGCAAATTTTCCTTTAGGATTCGTTAAAAAGAGCCGTGGATTAAAAGGTGAATTGCTTGTATCGTTGATATCTGCAAACATCGAATTTGAAGAACGAATAAGGACCGTATGGTTAGGGAATAGTGCTAACCATCTGCGTCCCTGGAATGTGGAATATCTGCGTATCCAGGGAAGCAGCGCTTTTTTAAAATTGAACGATGTCAATTCACGGAAAGAAGCGGATTATCTAAAGGGAATCAATATTTTCATTCCGGGTTCCTGGATAATTCATAACAGTCCGGTTCAATTCATTGGATACCAGGTTTATTCAGAACCTGACCATGAATATATCGGAGAGGTTTACGAAGTTGATGATAGAGATCCACAGAAACGATTGATCGTGAAGACCGAATCGGGAGAGATGATTATCCCTTTAGTGGATGAGTTTATCAGATTGATCGATACAAGAAAAAGACAAATACAGGTGACCTTAATCGACGGGATGGATCAATGATGAATATCTACTTTATAACCGCTTTTCCGGAAATACTAAGAATCATTCTTTCTGAAAGTATGTTCAGAAAAGCGAGTGAAAATGGATTAATCAGCTATCATGTCTGGGATTTAAGGGATTTCACCAAAGACAAACACCGTCAGATTGATGATACACCTTATGGCGGAGGCGCCGGAATGGTTTTAAAACCGGAGCCGTTCTTCCGGGCATATGATAAATTAAAAGAAATAATTGGAAAGGATTCTTTTAAGGTGATTTGTCCATCGCCTCAGGGTGATGTCTTCAACCATCAGATGACGTTGGAACTGGCTAAGGAGTCGGATTTGATCTTTTTCTGCGGACATTATAAAGGTATCGATGAACGAGTCATCAATAATTTAGTCACTGATGAAATCAGTATTGGAGACTATGTGTTAACAGGAGGAGAACTTTCTTCACTTGTAATTGCCGATGCAGTTATTCGTCATGTTCCCGGAGTCCTGAATACCTATGAATCCGCCGAAACAGATTCCTTTGCCGATGAAATGTTAGAAGGTCCAATTTATACTCATCCCCGTGAATATCGTACTTTAAAGGTTCCTGATGTATTGTTATCCGGGAACCATGCAAAAATTGATGAATGGCGTTATGAGCAACGCCTGAAACGAACAAAAGAAAGACGAAAAGAATTGTTAAAATCTAAAACTGGTAATGATTTTGGAGGAAAAGATGGATAAACTTGCTGCGGCTACTGCAGATCAGCTGAGATCAGATATTCCTGTATTTAAGGCGGGTGATACTGTGGCAGTCGAATATAAAATTATTGAAGGTGAGAGAGAACGCACACAGCGTTTTCAAGGTGTAGTTATAGCCCGAAGTGGCGGTGGGATAAATGAGACCTTCACGGTCAGAAAAATTTCGAACGGTATTGGCGTTGAACGAATTTTTCCTCTTCATTCACCCAAACTTGGCAGCATTACCCGTCTTTCAGTCGGAAAAGTCCGGCGGGCAAAGCTGTATTACTTGCGAAGTCTGAAAGGTAAAGCCGCCAGGATTAAAGAGAAAAGATAATATCGCGTCATCGGTTTTCTAACTTAAAAGAAACTTATCCTATTGGGTAAGTTTCTTTTTTTTAAGAGAAATTGGAAGTAAAAGCCCCACTTTAATATGGGGCTTTTCCAGAACTGAAACGTTATTACTTTGCCTCCATAAAAGGATAGCGATAATCTTTTGGAGGGGTAAAGAGTTCTTTAGTTGTTCGCGGTGATACCCATCGAAGTAAATTATTCATGCTGCCGGCTTTGTCATTGGTACCGGAAGCGCGACTGCCGCCAAATGGCTGCTGTCCAACGACGGCTCCGGTGGGTTTATCATTGATATAAAAATTGCCGGCTGCATGTAACAGAATTTTGGAAGCTTTTGATACGGCATGACGATCCCTGGCAAAAATAGAACCAGTTAATGCATAAGGGGAGGTTTTATCACAAATGTGTAAAGTTTCATCGAATTTATCATCTTCATAAATATACAAAGTAATAACTGGTCCGAAAATTTCTTCTTCCATTGTTTTAAAATGAGGATCTGTAGTGACAATCACTGTGGGGTCGATGAAATATCCAACGGAATCATCATAAGATCCGCCAATGAGGATTTCAGCATCTTTGGCGCCTTTGGCATACTCGATGTAGGCTGTAATATTTTCATAGGCAGCCTTGTCTATCACGGCGTTAAAGAAATTGGTAAAATCCCTGACATCACCTTTTTTAATGGATTTGATTGTCTCGACCAGTTTGGTCTTTAATTCAGGCATGAGAGATTTGGGGATATAGGCTCGCGATGCGGCAGAACATTTTTGTCCCTGGAATTCAAAAGCGCCACGAACGATACCGGTATTCAATTCATCAAGGTCGGCGCTACTGTGAGCAAAGATGAAATCTTTTCCTCCGGTTTCTCCGACGATTCGCGGATATGTTGCATAGGATGAAATTTTTTCACCGATAACTTTCCACATGTTCTGAAATACTTCGGTGCTGCCTGTAAAATGAACTCCGGCAAGTTTCGGATTTGAAAGCACATTGGGACCAACATTGCGACCTGAACCGGGAATAAAATTGATTACACCGGCAGGTATTCCTGCATCTTCAAACAGTCGCATTAGATAGTAAGCAGAAAAGACGGCTGAGGATGCCGGCTTCCATAATACGGTGTTTCCCATTATAGCCGGTGCTGTGGGCAGGTTTCCGGCGATTGAAGTAAAATTGAATGGTGTCACGGCAAAAACGAACCCTTCGAGGGCGCGTTGTTCAAGTCGGTTCCATTGACCCGCAGGAGATGAGGGCTGCTGTTCGTAGATCTGTTCCATGTATTTTGTATTAAAGTTCCAGAAGTCGATCAATTCGCAAGCTGCGTCAATTTCAGCCTGAAATACATTTTTACTCTGGTTTAACATAGTCGATGCATTCAATCTTGCCCGCCATGGACCGGCTAAAAGCGCCGCGGCTTTTTTGAAAATACTTGCGCGTTCCCACCAGGGCATTACCGACCAGATTTTCCATGCTTCCTGTGACGCTTCAACAGCCATTTCAACTTCCCTGGAGCCGGCTTTATGATATACGGCAAGAACATGTTTATGATTATGTGGCATTACACATGTTGCCGTGTTTCCGGTTTTTATCTCTTTGCCACCGATAATAAGCGGAATTTCAATTTGTTCATTCGACATTTTGTCCAATACTTCTTTGAGTTCTTCACGCTCAGGGCTGCCCGGACGATATGCAAGTATTGGTTCGTTAACGGGAGCCGGTAAAGTGAATTTTGCATTACACATATATCACCTCTTTGTTAATAGTGTTTATTTAGTTGAATATTTTGGCTGTGACTTAATTTTAATACTATTTTAGGGCTTAATATTTTCACTTTTTAAAGTTAATAAATCTTATCAAAGGGTGGTAGAAGAAATTTTACTATTTGTTCGGCATTTGTATCCCTACAATGACACTTATAAAAATCACACTATATCCCCAAGTCTTTTCTTCGGAGTATCCGGTGGATGTGGGAGTACACTAAAACCCAACCCGATTTCCTTAACCTTTTTTCTCTCTGGTTTGTGACAATCCGGGGTTTGTCCGATCCCGATAGAGATCCCGACTGGAGACAAGTCCGGCCAGTGCAGCAGGTGGTCTAAAGTGGTACACTTTTCGCTCCCCGTGACACAGGTCTAGTGGATAAAAAATATTGTGCGTTTTTAATTAAATTCCTGTAAATCATAAACATAATATATTTTACTGATCTCAATGTACAAACCATTTAACGCGTTGAATAATTTTTAATTTCATGAGTGCTTATTCAATTGATTTCTTCTGGTTTGATAATGTAATAAATAGGCTTTTTTAGCGGAGTCATCCAGAAAAGACCTTTTGATCAATTCTTCAACCCTGTTTTGCTTTTTTAAAAAATGTTCAAGCAGTTTATCCCGCCGGGAATCTTTTATTCTCAATCTTCTGGCAAACTCAATAAAGTCTTCTAAACCGGCATGTCCGGTCTTTTTCATTACGGTTGATTTGAAATTGTCTTTGAATAATCCTCTTTCCGAAGCAAAATCAGTATCGTTCACATGCAGCTGCGTGTTTATCAGATCATAGGCCGGACTTAGTAAATAATCACTATTTGCAGATTCAAAGATAGAGAAGTTTTTTAAATGGGCATCCCCGTTTGAGAATAAATAATTGAATACAATAAGGGAATAGAATTTTTCGATTTCTATGGAATATGCAGGGACATACTTTTTGACTAATTCGGCTGCTTCTTCATAAGAGTATTTATATTTAAAATTAGGTCCGGCATTTTCCGAAGTTTTTCCGGCGAGGGTAGCAAAATCTTCTTTGCCCCACTTTGTGCCGTCCTCTTTTATATCAAATCGTTTAGTGATATATGCTGGTTCTCCGTTTTTAAAGAATACAAGGGCATTTTCTGCTGTCAGTATCCCGTATACCTGCTGTGCGATCTGCATCGTTAAATGCTCGTTGGGCGGTATTTGATCTGATTGTTTAAAGCCGACCGGTATGGGTTTTAGAATATGGGTGCCTTGTTCACCTGCCTTTGTTAATCTAAGCCTGTTTTTATCTAAAATGATCGAAAGTTTTTCCTGTACTCCGGATATGGAGATACGCATGCGGTTCTCCATAAATAATTCAGCGTCTTCATCACTGATCCGGGGCGGATTGTAAGGCAATATGTGACTGACTTTCTTGCCGTTAAAAACCTTTTTCAGACAGGGCCGGCTATAAGTATTAAAACCCTCTGACAACGTACCCGGACAATTTTCTATTTCAGATACACTCATTTTATCTCTTTAACGGATTTAACGGTTACCGCACCGACTGTATCATAATTAGCTGTGGCTTTTAATAACCCGAAGTGGTCCTTTTCATCGATCTTTAGATGACGACATTGTAATTTGCGATTGGCGCCTTCCGACAGCAGATTGAAGAAGAAAGGGAACAGATGATCGGAGTGATATTCCCGGCTGGTTTTTGGCAGGGTTAAACTGATCGACGGCTGGCTTGCATCGGACAGATATTTTTCGTCATACCTGAACACATAGCTGGTTCGGCTTTCTTCCGAAAGTATGCCGGCCAATAATCTGTTACGATACACTTCTGCCACGCGCATGGATTAAAACTCGAGTTTCTTTACTTCTAGTTTTAACTCCATTCCCAGTACATCGGCCAATCTAGTCAGCACTTTTAGAGTGGGATTGGCCTGACCTCTTTCGATTTTGTAAAGGGTGTTGACGCTGATGCCGGCCATCTCAGCAAGATCGGGCTGAGTGATCCGTAAGATCTTTCTGCGGTCTTTTATTCTTTGTCCTAATTCTGAAAATAACATTTTATTGTAGTTTTTTGGTAAAAATAATTCATCAGATATTGAAATGCAAGAAATATCACAATAAAATGTGAATATGGCTGCATTGACTTTCTAAGAGGTGATAGAAAATTCGTAATCACATTTAAATATGGATTTTATTGTTATTTTTGCCGCATTAGGCAACTGGTGAATAGAGTGAATTCCACCCCAAATCCCGTCTTTCCCAACAGGGACTTCGGGGATAACCATGTCCCTTGTGACCACTGTAAGTTGCATCCGGCGGCTGCCGGAAGGATTCTGGAGTGAATCGGAAGAAATATCTTTTGGCTTTTTGACCTCTATTCGTGGCGCTTCCATGGATTCGGTCACATTGCATTGCTCATTTAATATTCTTATAAGTAGTTTGTAACTATCCATGCCCGTTACGTCTGAACAATCTTTGAATTGTTCCACTAAGCAGTGAAGATCATTACTTACTTCGGAAAGAGTCTTGTGAGAATCCGAAGGCTTAATCATAGAAAAACTTCTTTTACCTTGTTTTGAAAGATATTTTATTTTAAGGTCTTTTTCAATTGTATCAAATCTCCCTCTGTGACTTCGTTTTAAATTCCTTAAGAATTTACTGATGCTGGTAACGAATATACCGATTCTGCCTAACTTGCGCATATTTGATTTTATGTGAACAGAATCTATCCGTTGATTATCCGTAGCTACGTTATAGAGTTTGGCTAATTTGTCTCTAATTGCTTCAAATA
>JAHIOG010000321.1 GCA_018895675.1 bacterium | reverse complement strand
ATCCTCGCTGCTTCGGACCGAATGATCCAGGTACTCTTTCACAAAGGCAATCCCGACGCCAAGCCCCAATCCCATAAAGATACCGAGCAGCAGATTCATTTTTTTCTTGGGCTTGACCGGTCTTTCAGCCGGAACCGCCGGGTCGACAATACGAATATTGCTGATCTTGCTGGCTTCGGTGATGCGGGATTCCTGGTATTTGGTTTTCATCAATATGAAATATTTTTCATTGACCTGTCGTTCGCGGTCCAGGCGGGCAAATTCCAGGCTGCGTTGGGGAAGTTTATTCAGTTCATCGGCATATTGATTGACCAGTTTTTTGTATTCTTTACTCTTTTCTTCAAGCGCAATAACTTCCACACTATTAAATAGGACACGGCTTAACAAATCAAGGGAAATTTGCGACTGTTCTATCGGTGACAACCCTAAACTGGTCAGATTCTGGGCTTCCAGAAATAGTTTGTTTTTTAAATCATCGATCCTTTTATCCATTTCCCGGATGGCTTCATGATCGGCAGCCAGGCCCTGAATAGTCATTACGGTTATCTTTTCCGCTTCCATTTCAGCAATCGCCATTCGCAATTGATTAATCAAAGGATTTGTGGTATTGATAGTTTCTCCAACAATCCACTGTTCCCGCTCATTGAGCATTTTTTGCTGGTTTTCCAGTTTCTGACGAGACACCTGCAGATCTGCGAGAGATGTATAATAGGTTGCTTCAAAGGTGGAAAGCTGATCGATCAGAGCCTTGGCGGTTTCATCCAGAACATAAACCCCTCCCCGCTTCTGAAACTCCGTCAGGGCTTCTTCCGATTTGGTCAGATCTTTTTCAATACCTTCCAACTGTTCTTCCAGAAAGTCCTTCATTTCTACGACCTCACCAAGGTTAAATTCCAGATCAAGTTCATAGTACTCATTGGCAATGATGTTGGCAAGATAGGCTGCTTCGTAGGGATCGACCGAGCTGACTGTCAGGCGAATAGCCTCGGTATCGCGGATGGGTTCGACCTTCGTGGCGTCTTTCAGACTGCGGACGATCGCCCGGTCCAGTGTATCTATGACTGCAAGGGAAGTATCGGCGGGACCCATTAAAATTCGTTTCAATCCCGTTTTGATTCCTCCCACAATATCCGGGAACTGGACGCCTTTTTTCTGATATTCTTTGAAACCGAGAATATACAGACTATCCGCAATCGCCGATGATTTCATTCTCGACACCACACGGCGGGCGAGATAATTGCTTTTTAACACCTCGATTTCATTATTAACCTTCAGGTAGTTGCCTGCCATGAAGGGATTTTGAAATAGCGCCGTAGTCTGTCCCGGTCTGCCTGCCAGCATTAAGAGCGCGGAGGACTCATATACCGGCGGCGATGTAAATGTGAAATAGACTGTTGCCACCATAATCAATAAAAAGGAAATAAGAATAATCCAACGTCCTCTATATATTATTCGCAGGTAATCCTGTAAGGATACCTCCTTTTCCTGAAAATCACTTTGTCCTTGTCCGTTCATTCCTTCCATCAAACCACCTTAATAATCGTTATCAATTTGAACTTCTTTTAACGACGTATCTTGCACATGGATATGATATTTAATAAAATAAATAAATCCAATCGATGTTAAAGAAAAAAATCCAACCGCATGCAAAATAACCGCTATCACCTGTGCCTGGCTCAATTCATATCCCAGATACACCAAAATTCCGATCGCACCAGCATGATAGGTTCCCACATATCCGGGCGCCGAGGGCACGGATATTATAGCAGAAGTTACGAAAAAAATCAACAAAAGATTTTGAATGCTGAAAAATACATGCAGCGAGCTTCCAATCAGCCAATATTCAAAAATGGCGATCAACCATATTATAATGGAAAGTACCGAAATAATCCCCAGATGCGGCGTATTCCGTAAAGTCCTGATACCTTTTAAAAAATGACGTACCGGCTGCAATATTTTAGTATGCGAAGAGCTATGTAATTTGCTGTTCAGGTACCGCTTGATTGGCTCACGTCTGCGCTGGTATACGACATATAATACCGCGATCATTATTAATCCTGCTCCTGCAGCTGCTCCACTCCACTTTACCCATACCGGCATTGCGGGAAAGATAACTGCGGATACAAGCAAAATGATCATGAAAACGATCATATCCAGGATTCGTTCGACAACCACAGTCCCAAAAATTGAAATAGTCGATAACCGGGTTACTTTATGTAGTGAATATGCCCGCAGTAGCTCCCCGGCTCGTAAAGGAAAAACATTATTCCCAAAATAACAGATCATCATTGAACCGAACAGTTCCTTCATCGGAACCTTTTTTAACGGAAGCACCAAATATTTCCAGCGAATCGATCTTAAGTATATGGAAAAAATCATAACAAGCATCGACAGGAAAAACAGAAACAGATCAGTCTCTTTCAGCGACGTGAAGAATTCCCGGGAATCAAATTTTCTGAATCCCAGATACAGTCCCAGCACGCTGATCCCCAGTCCGATCAGGGTTTTGTAATTGATAAAGCGCCGTCTGGATCTTGATTTTTCATTCATAATTATGGTCGCAAGTCAATAAGTTCCCCGGATTCAAATCGTCGTGTGTCAAACAGTTGCCAGGCTATTTTTTTATCGATGGTCTGCGGTTTTGTAAACCATATTTCTGTCTTCCCATCCCTAAAATCGATATACACGGCGGATAAAAGTCTATTCGTCTCAGGATTCAAATGCAGCAGTATGATTTTAAAAAATGAATTTTCATCAGCCGTCATTAATTCAAGTGTTAAAGCGCTGTCTTTTTGCGATGATGTAACCGAATTTACGATAAATGATTCCCAGTTGCCCCGCAGCATATCAAAAATAAATTTCAGGCTGGATTGGGGATCCAGCGGCTCGACAATCACCTGATCGGTCTCTTTATCCCAGCTCCACAGCCAATCGCCGTCAAAGATTATTTCCTGGTCCATAATATCGGCTCGAAAGCTGTCCCTGCCGGTCATATAAAACGTTCCGATAAGCGACTGATAGTTCCCCTCGTCGATATATTGAATAATCTCAAAATCTAAAGCAAAGGGCGCTCTGGATAGATAATGGTGTGACATATCGCTTAATCGTCGTCGATCAAGCTGCGTATCACCTGCCGGCAGATTATGGTTATATAAAAATATAAGCATAATATTACAGATCAGGATTATAGATTTTTTGATCATTGTTAAAATAACTTCCAAATATACTTTATCGTTCTGCGTGTTTGCGAAATGTCGAAGACATTTAGCGAAGCGTCGTAAACACGCTGTTATACGCCGTTGCGTTTTTTTTGCAAACCTCAATGAAAAATTCACCCTGTTAGAAAGCTCTGTATTACCCATAGACAAGCCAAATAAATCCTTATCTAACAGGGTAAAAATATCAAAATGCAAATTTCCTGCCTGTCCTGCGGACCTGTCTGCGTGCGGATACGCACAGGTAGACGCAGACAGGCAAAATTATTTACCTTTCTTTGCTGTAACTATCGATTTAGCAATAATATTAGTCAGTTCTTTGGCTTCCTGGATAAGCTTCTCCAAAGCTGGGCCTGAAAATAGATTCGTTTTTCTTATTAAACGTAACCAATAAAGCGATTCTCGTAATTCTTTTCCCGCAAGGGATTCCTACGGAACAATACTATCTGCAATTTATTCACCCCGTGAGATATTCCACTGATACAATAGTGAATTGTTTTAAACAATTCTATTTTAATCATTTTATAATCCAATATAACATGTATTTATCTAACGGGGTAAATGAAATCAGCACGACTTTCAGCGCCGCAAGCCTCTTCATAATTTGCGCCTGCTGATGTCGATGCACGTGTTAATTGCCCTCCAATATGACGTCCAACAGCAGTTTTGTTGAGTTTAACAACTAACTTGATAACTTCAGCAGCGAAATTTAATAATCGTTCCGAAAGGTTATTTCTTTCATTTTGCATTTTTCAATTTACACTTTTCATTTTGCATTGAGCAATGGAGTCTAACGCGTAACTATCTATTGTGATATTTCTCACTGTAACCGACTTGGTTCGTTAATCGAACTGGTCCGTATCGATATCTTCGAGATAGGTTTCATCAACCAGAACATTGCGGGCTTTACTCCCGGTAAAGGGACCTACAATTCCGGCTGCTTCCAGTTCATCAATCAGACGGGCTGCCCGGGAATAACCAATTTTCAGCCGGCGTTGCAGCAGCGAAATCGATCCCTGCTGGTGTGTAACCACTAATCGCAGCGCTTCATAAAACAGGGCATCCCGTTCGCCATTTAACAGACCGCTCAAGTCATCGGATTGTTCATCTTTAACAGAAGGTAATTCCACCTCTCCCGGTTTGGGCTGTTTCCGAATATGTCCCAGGATTTTTTCCAGTTCGTCCAGCGAAATATAGGCGCCGTGAAGACGCACCGGCTCCGGATTTTGCGGTGTGGTAATTAACATATCGCCACAACCCAGCAGCTTTTCTGCGCCATTTATATCCAGGATAGTGCGGGAATCAACTTTTGACGCCACCTGGAAGGCAATTCTCGCCGGGAAATTGGCTTTTATCACACCGGTGATCACATTTACCGAGGGACGTTGTGTCGCGATGATCAGGTGAATACCCACGGCTCTTGACATCTGTGCCAGGCGTGTGATCGGTTCCTCCACCTCCTTGGCAGAGGTCATCATCAAATCCGCCAGCTCATCGATGATCACAACAATATAGGGCAGATACTCTTTTTCGAGATCACCATTACTTACCTTACTGTTGTATTCCCCAATATTGCGAACGGTTGCGCCAGCCAGTATATCATAGCGGCGCTCCATTTCCGCCTCTATTGACCGCAATGCGACAATGGCATTATCCGGTCTGGTGATGATATATTCATCAAGATCCTCCGACGTTATCAAATGGTATTTCTCCAGAGCGCGATACACCGATAGTTCCAGTTTCTTGGGATCGATCAGCACAAATTTTACTTCATCCGGTTTTGCCCGGTATAAAATGCTGGCAATAATTGAATTGATGCAGACGCTTTTTCCGGAACCCGTGGCGCCCGCGATCAACAGGTGGGGCATTTTTGCCAGATCCAGAGTACTCACTTCACCGGAAGTGGTTTTACCCAACGCAATGGTTAATTTCGAATCGGCATCGGCGAACAGTTTTGAGCCCACTATGCTTCGCAAATAAACTATCGAGGGGTGGCGGTTTGGAATCTCAATCCCAACCACCGACTTCCCGGGTATGGGGGCAACGATACGGATACGCTTGGCCTGAAGAATTCGCGCCAGGTCATCCGCCAGACCGGCAATCCGGCTGACCCGAACACCCGTTGCGGGCTCAATCTCATAACGGGTAATCACCGGACCCGGGGAGACATGGACAACACGACCCTTGACACCGAAGGTCTCCAGGGAATTCTCAAGCAACCGGGCATTTTCCAGCATCTCTTCCCTGCTCACTTGCTGAGTAGAATCTTCCGGCAGGTTCAGATAATCCAGAGTCGGGAATAAGTATTCCCGCCTGGGGACCTCTTCCTGCAATGTGTCAACATGTTCGATATCGCCATTGCCAATGGCTTTATCAATCGTAAAATCAGGGGCTCCCAGCTTCTTCTTTTTAGCAGGTCTGGGTTTAGGCGGTTCCAGAGGACGATCGATATCTTCCTGCGAAATCGTGATTTCTCTTTTGACCGGTTCCGGAACGGCAGGAATTTTCTCAGGTTTTCCCAGGAATTTTTTCCTTTTGGATTTTTTATCCGGCTGCGGTTTGGTTTTTTGCTCTTTAACTCGCTCCCGTTTTTTGGCGCTACGATTCAAAAGCTTATCAAAAGGACCGTAAAAACTCCATGAAAAATAACCTCTGATAGTGACCAGGGCTAATAACCCCAGGAAAAACGCCGTGCCGTAAAATCCCAGAAAATCCACAAAGGTTTTAGCGATGACTCCGCCGACATAACCGCTGTAGCGAAAACCGATGGATCCAATAATTCGTTGTTTAACCGCCGGCAATGCCAGCGCCACAGACGCCAGGAGTGACAGCAGGCAAACATAAATGGTAAAACGGATCATCACGTTGAAATTTCGCCGGGCAAAAATCCACCAACCCCACAACACGAGCAGGACCGGAAATATAAATGCCGCGGCGCCGATAGTGTATTTAATCATATAGTGGGAAATAAATACTCCCAGAATACCCATCCAGTTGCCGATAACCACATTTTTAGAGATAGTCGGTTCTTCCAGAGAATTGTACGAAATGAGGCTCAGGGATATTAATATTCCCAATCCAATTAATAAAAGACCGGTTATTTCCTGACGTTTAGCGCTCATAGTGTTCGTGAAGGCACGAAGGGTGGTTTTACCACAGTCGCCTTCAGTTTTCGTCCCCTTATAT
>JAHIOG010000320.1 GCA_018895675.1 bacterium | reverse complement strand
GATCCCTTCGGGACAGGGTTTGAGGTTAGCCCTTTTTCTTCCTTCTACGGGTTTTACCCGTAATTATTTCACATTTAATCCTTTCAGGATTGTATCGTTCTTTCTACTCTTTACGAAATCTAAAGATATGATGTCTTTTTGTTTGTGACTGAAAAATATTTCAACCATTTTTCTAGTTAACCTCGGTTTTTCATGAAACTTTTGACACTACCCTTGTTATAACAGTTCAATCACGTTTTGGGCAATCCGGGTAAACGCCCGGGCTGTTTTTGATTCGGGATATTTTAGCACCACGGGAGTCCCGGCATCGCCACATTCACGGCTGATTTTTTCCATGGGAACCCGGCCTAAGAAAGCCACACCCATCTCTTCAGCCATTTTCTCTCCGCCGCCGTTTCCAAAAAAATCAATTTCTTCGCCGCACTTCGGGCAAATCAAACCCGACATATTTTCCACGACACCGATTTTGGGGATGTTGAGTTTCTTCGCCATACCGGGCAACATTTTTTGGGAAACAGTTAACACTTCATCACCGGTACCCGGAGGTAAATCAGCAATTAAAATATCCAACTCGTCCCAAAAGACATCAGCCAAAAACTGAGAAATCGTACCGGAACGTAAAGGACCTCTCCAGATTACCGGCTGATCTTTGGGAATCAGCGGCGCAATCGACATAACCCGTAAGCCTTCTTTTACCTGCGGCAAGATTTTACGGTCGCCAATCATTTCCGGTGAACCACTCAATCCAACCATCTGAGGAATATTCGGACCCGTGATATCGGCATCTAGAAGTCCAACTTTCATTTTTTCTTGCAATAACATATAAGCCAAATTGACCGCAATAGTGCTTTTGCCAACACCGCCTTTTCCACTAAATACGACTAATCGGTTTTTAATTACATTTAGGTTTTCTTGAATTCGTTTATCCTGTTCCTGCAATTCCGCCATTCTATTTTCCGGCATCCAACATTCATTTCTAATTTTTTATTAATACTATTGAAATTTAAGATTTATTTTGACAATATTTTTTAGGATTTTCACAATGATTGTCATTAGCACTACATGATTTTTCTCTTTTGTAGTCCGTTTCATAAAATCCCGAGCCTTTTAAAATAAAACCAGTTCCTCCGGAAATAAGTCTTTCAACATTACCGTCGCACTTTGGACATTTTTTGACTGGTTTGTCAGTGATCTTTTGAAATACAGTAAATTTATACGCGCAATCATTACATTTATATTCATAATTCGGCATAACATTTTCCTAAAGTAAATTGATCAAATTTCGATAATCCGGCCAGCTCCACCTTCAATAAATTTCGATGGATATATGCTCTTCAATTCTTCAATATATTTTGTACAGTGAGTTGGACATATCAACTTTAAATTGGCTAAGACCGGGAAATCATTGAATCCATGAAATCCACCGATCAGAGCAAAGGGGCGTCCAAATTGAGATGCCACAGCTAATATATTTTCAATTCCCGAGTGTGAGCAACCGACAACGATGCCCAAGCCGTTTTCCGTTTCAATGATCAGGGATTGTTCAATGCCCGCCAGCTCTCCGGTGGAAAATAGATGCTTCCCGATTTGGATGGAATCCTTTACGCATACAACCTCAGCTGCATTTTTCACGCCACGCAATGAATTTGGCGCATATACTTTTACATCGTTATTAACCCCTAAAAACGACGCCAGTCCGCCGGTATGGTCAAAATGATGATGAGACAGAAATATCGTATCAATTAATTTCGGATCAATATTCATCTGCCTCATATTATCCAATAAGATTTTACCATCCGCTCCGGAATCGAATAAAATATTTTTATCAAATGCTTCTATAACGGCGGCAAATCCCCAATCGCTTTTGAGCCCTTTCCGACACACCGTATTATCATAAACAATTTTAATGACCAATTATATCTCCCCTACGATAAGCCAATAGAATTACTCATATCCTTTTCAAAATCCGGAAAACGTTCTCCGATTTTCCGTAGTGCAAATTTTTTATTAAGATTGCCAAGGATATCATTTTCAACAAAATAATTAAAACAATTTTCCAACAAATCTTCTTTGAGAATCTTCCCGCCAGTTAATCTATTATAATAAACATCAGTTAAAGTAACTTTAAATTTCTTTTCACTACCTGAATCGTAGACGACAATCCAATAGTCACAACAATTTTTTCTCCTGATTTTGATAATTGTCTGTTCTTTTTTCATTTATCTAAATATGCTTATAATCTACTTTTATTGGGTATTACATATACAGTATTCCGATAGCTGCGTTTAACAAGCCGCGACTGACTTACTAACTGTTTAATGGTTCCTGATTCCCCGAATTTTCTCTCGATTTTCAGCGCCTGCTCTAT
>JAHIOG010000319.1 GCA_018895675.1 bacterium | reverse complement strand
TTCTTTCCGTGGCGAATAATCCTGGCCTTAGACATGTCAATAAGATCATGAATATCCTCGCCCTCGTCGAATCGTCGGTCAAACTCTTCTGTGCTTTTAGCTATTTTCTTTTTCGCCATACAATTCAGCCTCCTTTTTTCATCATCCCATTCAAATCGCATAACATATATTATACATATTTTGTACAAAATTACAACAAAAAATCTAACCCATGAAAATGAACATCGTGGTAACAACTTAAAAAAACCAACCGCCAAGGACGCTAAGAAACGCTAAGGGTTTAACCGCAGACTCACGCAGGCATTTTAAATACGTCGTGGTTTTCTGTTTATTCTAACTAATAGTTGTCAAGCAGGTACATACGAATGATCGGTGGATATCTTTACAGCAGAGTTGACGAGAGTATTGAGAGATGCTTGCAAAATGAATTGAACAAATTATTCGAAAAAATCCAGATAGGCAGCAACGGCTGCCTGTTCTTTGACAAGCCCTGTCAGGAGAATCACGAGCCGTATTCAAGGTCCGATGATCTCGTAGCCTTGAGTCAGGATTTTCTGGCTGCAACGAATTCAGATGGCGAATACCGGGCGCTAAATATACAGAAAGATTTTTCAGAGCTGTTCAGAAAAAGGGGAATCAGTGCCTTAAACGATGTTGTTTCTGATTTTCGGATGGTGGTTGTTGAAAAATCGAAGAAGCAGAAAACTGTTTTTCTGGTATCCAATCGGGCCGGCTCAGGAAGAATATTTTATCACAGATTAACGTCCGGCATCCTTTTTTCTTCCGATTTACGTTTTTTGCTGAGAATTGTCCGATTTGATGTGAATACAACGGGTATTTATTCCATATTGAAGTACGGTGCCATTCCGGAACCCATGACCATTAGTAAGAATCTCTCTGCCGTACCTGCCGCCCATTATATGAAATATGATCTGACCAATAATGATTATTCGACTCAGCCTTACTTTAAATACCAATTCGATTACAGTGACAACGAAAGCTCACCCATGACCGATGACACAATTCTTGATCCGGCAAGAAATATATTACAAAAATCAGCCGTATTTTTAAATGGATATCAGCCGGCCATTCTGATGAGCGGCGGTATTGATTCGAGTTTATATGCCTGTTATCTCAATAAACGAGCCGGCAATCGGCTTAAGGGTTTTTATTGCACTTTTGATGAAAATGATCCTGAATTGAAGTTTGCGAAATCGATTGCAGAGCGCACAAATGCAGATTTTCATATCGCCTGGATGAAAAACGAGGAAGCCGTCAGCATATTAGACGAGGTGGTACAATTAACAGATCATCCTTTTGCTGATTTTTCAAGTATGCCCACAGGATTCGTACTGAAATATGTTAAGCAACACATGACAGGACAGGCCATGGTTATTGAATGCAACGGTGGCGATGATTGCTTCGGCTTTCCAGGCTTAGACCTTCAAACAAAGTTTGCTGTTAAGCATTATTTTCCGAATTTTCTGAAACGAATAATAGTTGATCTATTTAATAACTCACCCTGCTGGAAGTGGGAATCTCACGAAGGCCCCTTGGCCAGGCTTGCAGCACTGGCAGATGTCCATGAAATCGATGCTTTGAATTATTTGCTTGTTCAGACCCCGCTTAATTATCTGGGGATGGATGTTCCCCCGGAATGGGATATGAAACTTGCACAAATGATGGAAACAGTTTTCTCAAGCTGTGAAGCAGGATATGAGAAATTGGGTTACAAGGCTAAGACCACAATCAGACAACTCATGCATATTAACAGCCGTCAATGGACAGCCAAGGCATTGTCTGCTGGTGAAAGTCTCGGCCTCAGAGTAATATATCCGTATATATGGCGTGACGTCCTGGTGGAACAGGGGAAATTGCCCTGGAATGCAAAGATACATAATGGCATTGTAAAGTGGCCACTCAAGAAACTTCTTGAAGAATTTATGCCCAGGGAATTTATTTACAGACAAAAGAGCGGATTTGTCCCTCCTTTTGCCAAATGGCTGAATGACAAGCCATTCAACTACAAAGTTCGCGATATCTTATTGGCAGGAAATGGTCATGTTACAGAGATCGTACCCACCCGAATTCTCGATGAATTGTTATCAGATGCCTTGAATGGAAAAAGATTGAGATTCCCTGTGTTGAACTTTCTTTGGGGTGCGATATTCACTGAAATGTGGATACAGTATTATAATAATTGAAGATCGAATATTGAAGATTGAATATTTAAGGATGCTATCAATATAAAATAATAGTGCGTCCTGCCAGTCATAGCTAATCCTAAAGCTAAGGCGGACCTGATCATCCTATTTATCCTGCGCTAAATATTTTCATTAATGATAAGGAATACTAATGGGTGGAATAGCTGGAATTCAATATTTAGAATCTTCTCTGAACATGGATAAACAAATGCTTGTTCAGAAAATGCTTGATACTGTGAAGCACAGGGCACCCCATTGTCACGTTGAAGCTGTTGAGCAAGGTATCACTTTGGGTGTCAGGTACCATCAACAAGAAGATAGATCCCGAGTAATGGCCCATGACGGTTCAAGAGATTTATGGGTCATATTGGATGGGGAGGTTTTTCATTCGTCAAACACCCATGAGTATAAAGAGAAAGCAATTTCAGATGCACAAATTATCTTGCAACAATATCAGCAAAGGGGCCTAAAATTCCTCAACCAAATTGATGGCTCCTATTCCATATCAATTTGGGACGGTGAACAGAAGAGACTATTGCTTGCGAGAGACCGGTTTGGCGTTAAGCCACTCTTTTACCTAAAGCTGAGCAATATCATCTTATTTGCATCTGAAATCAAGGCCATCCTTGCCTCTCAGCTTTACAGGAAATCGGTAAATCTTAGGGCATTGAATAACTTTTTGTCCTATGGTTACGTTCCCAACCCCGATACTTTGTTTGACTCGATTAACCAAGTCAGACCCGGACATATGATTATTTGTCAGGATGGCAAAATCACGGAACAAGCCTATTGGAAGTTCAGCTATAGACAAGATAAATCTAATAAGCCTGAAGCTTATTATAAGGAAAAATTTCTCGATATTTTTGAAACAGCGGTTTCACGGCGGCTGAAAAGGCACAATGATTGTGGCGCTTTTCTGAGTGGCGGGCTTGATACCAGCGCTGTGGTTGCAGTGATGCATAAGTTGAAACAAGTACCTTTTAAGGTATTTACTGCCGGCTTTGAAGAAGAGCGATATAACGAAATCAGTGATGCAAAGATAGTTGCGGATCATATGCGCCTTGACCACATTACCACTATCTTAAGATTCAATGAAGATTTCCCCCAATTACTTGAAAAAATAGTCTGGCATCATGATGCTCCTTTTTCCGACACGTCTGCTATACCATCCTATTTTGCTGCAAAACTTGCCAAAGAACATGTAAATACAGTTCTAACGGGGGACTTTCCTGATCAGCTTATCGGCGGATCAGGACATCAAGCTAAAGCCCTTGAGCGTCTATCTTCCGATCCAGTGCCATATCGATTGCTGCGGAATCACAATTTAAACAACCTCGTAACCTGTTTACGCTGGTCTGCCGGTAGCACTACTGTGCTCGACAAAATCAAGAGAATGCTTTATCGAGAAACATTTCCTTTGGAAGAACAACGCATAATCTTAAACATGCCGATTCCCGAGCTATTAAAACAAAGGCTATACAGTCCGGAAATGCTAAGAGTTAACTCGGAATATAATCCTCTGTTGGTAGCGAGATCGATTTACGGCGATGTGAAAGAATATACTTTGTTGGATAAGCTCCTCTATTTTGATATCCTGTCTTATGCACCTGACGATCTGATGGTTAAGGTAGACCGGATGACATCGGCACATGGTTTAAACGCCATCAGTCCCTTTCACGATCTTGAT
>JAHIOG010000026.1 GCA_018895675.1 bacterium | reverse complement strand
GTCTACTCCAAAATATTCATGAATCAAGATATTTCTAAAGTCTTTTATATCCTGCCATTCAATTTCCGTGTGTTGATTCTTAATTTCAATGGATAAATTACCGACCGCTTCTCCAATGATTTCTCTCGAAGAGACTCCTTTGGAGAAATTCACGTATTGTCGCTGAGTAAGTTTTTCGGTCTTTTGTAAAAGCTTCAAAATCCATTTCTTCTATATAATCTAAAATTGCATATGCCGATTCTAAAATGTCATCCAAATACAGTAGATCTTTCTTAAACATAAATAATGGTTGATTCAATAGCTTCTTTTACCGCAGGTTTTAAAACATGCTGAAATCCTAAATCCACCCTTCTTCCTAATTTTTGCTCCAGATAGCGTTTTACCGATAAAAAATTATGAAGATTTTTCTTTTCTTTCTTCATCTCGATAGTAATATCAATGTCGCTATCAATAGTGGTTTTATCCATTACAAGACTGCCAAAAAGGCCTATCTGAATAACTCCATATTGTTCCGCCAAATATTTTTTATTTTCTTTTAGGATACGAACTGCTTCTTCTTTATTCATTTTGTATTGTCACTTCCTATAATGTTTCATAGTTTTTACGGCTACACAGTGTTTGCGGTGTTGTTATTTTCACGCAAAGTCCTCTTATTGTTTTATCTCGCCCCAAGGTGTCTCTATGAGGCTGAGGACCCCCCATTATACTTCGCTATAGGGAAGGTCAAGGTTGAGATTAAAATCCAAAATCCAAAGGTCAAAGTTCAAGGAGTCACGTGTTTTGACATTTGAGTTTTAGAATTGGTATTTGGCATTTAGGGGGTGTAATAGATTAAAGTTGTCATTCTTCACCAGCTCCGAAGGAGTCTCTGTTGAGAAAGTTCTACGAACATAGTAATTTACAATTTTGTCCCAAAACTTCGGGATGAATTTACAATATTATATATGGTGAGGTTATATTATTACACCCCCTTAATTCCTTATTAAGAATTGTGTTATTTTGTTTAGGATAATGTGGGGTGTTGCTGCTTTTGTAACTTTATCTTATGTTTTATAAATATCGTCATGGTGGTCAAAATCAAGTAGTGTTACTATCTTTTCATCTTCGTTGACTTCATATATCAACACAAAAGATCCGCCTATGTGCACCCTTCGCTTGTTTTGTAAAGGCTTCCTTAATGGCTTGAAACGGTAAGGATTATCAAGTATCTTTTGTACTTTTCTATCTATCAGCACCAGCATTTCTCTGTCTTTTTTCTTGAGCTTCTTAAATTTCCTGTCAAGGTTTTCCTTAATTGCAAGTTTATACACTATTTCAATCCATATCTTTTGCTGAAGTCTTTGACCATAACTGCTTTTTCAAGGTCAATATCTCTCATCCGTAAGATATATTCATCACGCAACTCAGGTTCTTCCATAAGACCCTTCTTTATTAGAGTCACGTCACGCTGTAAATCGACAACCATTTTATAAATCTTTTCAATGGTAATGTCTTGTCGAACAGGCATATTTTTATCCTCCTTTTCTTGGAATAGGGAACATTTCAATCCCTTCTACCTGTGCGGAACACGCAGACAGGCTTAAATAGAATCAGTGTAATTTAAAGAGGCTATTTTTTATACCAATCATAATCCCTCTTTATTCCTTTTTCAATTTCAATCTTGTTTTCCAATCCAAGTTTATGTAATCTATCAACATTAAGCAACTTTTGCGGCGTTCCGTCGGGTTTCGATGAATCCCTCACAATCTCGCTTTTAAATCCGACGATCTCTTTTATTAATTCCGCCAATTCATTTATAGTCAGATCTTTTCCTGTACCGATATTCACAAATTCGCCTATATCTGTTGCGTCATATTTGTTCATGAGAAAAACTACAGCGTCGGCGAGGTCATCAACGTAGAGGAATTCCCGGCGGGGCGAGCCGGAGCCCCAGAGAGTTAGGACAGTTGGCAGTTAGCACTTTTTCATCTTTTTTTGCCGGCTGCTTATTGCCTAATGCAGACTCTGTTATGTAAATTTCGTATTTTTTCAAAATTTTCTTTATTGTTTCATCATCCGCATTTCCATCAACACCTTCTATTGGTCTTTTATCAAGGTCTTTGCGGATGGAGTCCAGATCGTTGTTTTCGAGGCATTTGGCAAGATGCATTTTTCTGATCAGTGCCGGCAGGACATGGGATGTTTCAAGATTGAAATTGTCGCCGGGTCCGTAGAGGTTGGTTGGCATTACAGAGAGAAAATTTGTATTGTACTGCTGATTGTAATATCGGCACAATTTTATCGCTGCTATTTTTGCAATGGAGTAGGGTTCGTTGGTCGGTTCTAGTGGACCTGTCAATAAGTATTCTTCTTTTAACGGTTGTGGCGCATTTCTGGGGTAGATGCAGGAAGAGCCGAGATTGAGTAGTTTTTTCACGCTGTATTTATAACTTGCATGGATAACATTTGTTGCTATCATCAGATTATCGTAAATAAACTCCGCCGGATAGGTGCTGTTTGCCATTATTCCGCCAACTTTCGCTGCTGCGAGGAAGACGTATTCGGGTTTTTCTTTTTGGAAGAAGTCTTCCACCTGTTGTTGGTTTCTAAGATCATACTCGGGATAGGGTGTGAAGATGAGGTTGGTATAGCCGTCGGATTGGAGTTTGCGGACGATGGCCGAGCCGACAAGACCGGTGTTACCGGGGACATAAATCTTAGAAGTTTTCTCCATAATTGGTCCTGTCCACTAATTACACTAATTTACACTAATTGTTTTTATGTATTTTTTTATGTTTTGATAAGAGCAACATTATGCAATAAACTATTCATTTTTCATTTGTTAAAAATTAATATTTCTTCTTCATATCTCTTCGTAAAATTTGTGGACTATTATTCTTTTTTTGTCTACGAATTACTCGAACCTGCCCGACGCAGGCGGGTTAACACTAATTGTTTTTATAGTCCGTCAGGAGCCGGTTCTACCGGTTTTTTTATACTCATTTCCTTTTGTCGTTAGCCGGTACTTCTGATTTTTGCTTTTTGGTTTATCGGGAATGGTCATCTCTATCAATCCAGATTTCAGAGCCGGAATAATATAGTTATTTCTAAAATTCTCACGATCTGTCAAATCTAATTTCTTTTGCAATTCATCACGTGCCATTAGTCCATCTATGACTTCAACAAGTTTTTCAACTTGCGGGGTAACTTGCAAATCCGTTAATACAGCCTGGATAAAATCCCCTCGCGGATTTATGTTTAACTTTTCTTCTACAGTTGAGAGTTGTTTAAAAATATTTTGTTCAATAAAATCAACGACTTAGAGGGATTTACCCCTGAAAAAGTTCAAAAGTGTAGTGCCACAATATTATATATTAGAGCTTGATTCCTATCACAATGATTATTAATATTGTGCTGACTAATTTAAGGGC
>JAHIOG010000318.1 GCA_018895675.1 bacterium | reverse complement strand
TATCACCAATAGCCTTGTTATTGCGAATATCTGTGCAAATTGGTCTTAAGGCGTCAATGATTTCTTCAGTCTCTTCTGCTTTTTTTGCATCCAGAGCTTCTTTCACTGTTTTACCAAGACCCGCCTTTTCATCAACCTTATAAGATTTAATATTCCTGATCATTTTATTTCTCAGACTCTTTATAGTCTGATTAGACTCTACAATTTCTTTGAAAATGCTATCCATATCCTTCCAAAAAACTTTAAGCCCTAACTCCACTTTGTTATCCATCGACCTTAGCAGATTCTTAAACTCCTGGTATCTTTTCATCAAGAGGTTTCGTATTTCCTCGATACTGGTAGCAATGGTGCAAAACCTGAATGGGAGAACAGTATAATCCTCCATAACTTTTTCGACAACTTTTTCATGACCGATCAGATTTTTCCGACTGATTTCATATTTTGTCATGGGCGTGGAACTAATTACACAAGCCAGATCCCGGTAGCAAAGAGTATGTACATCATCTCCTCTGCCGCCAATACCGAGAGGTCCAAAATTTCTCTCATAAGCGTCTTCAATAATACAATAGAGATATTTGCCTTCATTATACATAAAAAAACTTCTCCTGCTAATTAGCGATTATCTATTCTCGTTCCCGCGATATCGAAGCGGTCAACAACAAATGAATTCACAACATCTTCCTTCCTGAAAGAACACCTGCCATCAGAACAATAATTCTTCAATATCTTATAAGCACGCTGGATCTCTTCGAATTCCTTTTGAACCTGCTGGTCAGAGGAAAATTGATCCGGATGTTTCTCTTTTACCAAATTCCGGTATGCACTCTTAATATCTATTATTTTTGCCTCTTCTCTCAATTCAAATAATTTCCTCGCTTGATCAATCTGCTCAAAATCCGCTTTCTTCACTTCGCAGGTTGCAAAGCTGTATGGTGGCAGTGGACCCACACAGCGAAAATTTATATTCTCGTTATATTGCTTATCCAACTTATGCAACATTCTATCAAAACTCTTTTCATTACTTTTTTCTAATAGAAATGCACAATTTAAAATCATTGAATCATCCATAACATCGTTTACCTGATATTCGATGGATACCTTACTCAGGTAATTTAATATCTCATCTTTAAGTTTATTCCGTTTCTCACTTAGGGCTGAATGGATCATAGCTCCTATTCTTACTCTATCCTGGAAAGTTTTATCAAGAGGCTTTTTGGCTATCTCCTCTTTAAAACTCTTTATTTTTTCATCTTCTTCACTAATCTTTTTAATGACCAAATTCAAATCATTCCAGGTCGCAGCTAAATCCAGTTCAATTTTATTTTCCATTGATGAAAGTAATTCTTCAAATAGATTACAACCCTTTTCCAACATTACTCGCACCTCATCATCGCTATTTAATAGTGTCCCAAACTTCATGGGAATAACGGTATTCTCTTTCATCATCTTTTCAATAGTGGACTGATGCTTCACCAGATTCTCCGCTAACTCTTCTTTGCTTAGAGAATGATAATCCATCCATGCTGAATCACTCAACACACATCCATTCCCGTGATTAAAAATCACACGAGCGCCATCCTTTAGAACATTCTCAACTAAGCTTATTTGTTTTTTCTCACTTCCTTTAATAACTCCGTAAATATATTTAAATCCTTTTTTACTCATTTTTTACTCTCCATGGATTTGAATGCTTCATGAAAGTGTCTTAAACAAATTTCAAACTTCTCAACGTTTTCCTTTGCTTTATCTCCTTCATTCTCTAAAAATTCCCTTATAGCAAAAGAAGAAGCCTGTCTGACAATATCTTCAATGTCTGCCCCGCTGCAGTCTTCGGTTTTCTCAGCTAATTCATCCGGATCAACGTCTTTTGCCATCGGTTTGCCGCGTGTATGAATCTCGAAAATCTTTTTCCTAACATTCCTATCAGGTATGGGCAATTCCAGAATAACATCGAATCTTCCCGCCCTTAATACCGCAGGATCAATCATATCCAATCTATTTGTAGCTGCCAGAACAACAACACCTTTCAATTCTTCAATCCCATCCAATTCCGTTAAAAACTGGCTGATGACCCTTTCTGTTGTGCGGGTTGAATCTCCACCACCCATTCCTCTAATTGGCGTCAGGGCATCAATTTCATCAAAAAAAAGTATAGTTGGCGCTGCCTGTTTGGCTTTTTTGAAAACATTGCGAATTCCTTTTTCACTTTCCCCTAAAAATTTACTCATAAGGGCTGGTCCCTTAACCGATATAAAATTCACACCGCTCTCGTTTGCCACGGCTTTTGCCACCAGAGTCTTTCCCGTACCGGGAGGACCATAAAGGAGAATACCTTTTGGGGGTCGTGTATTGGCTTTCTCAAAGAGCTCAGGATATTTCAAGGGCCATTCAATTGCTTCCATGAGTTGCTGTTTAACATTTTCAAGTCCTCCCACATCTTCCCATCCGACATCAGGCACTTCAACAAAGAACTCTCTAATTGCAGAAGGTTCAACTTCCTTTAGAGCCTCAGTAAAATTTTCAGACGAAATTTCCAACTCTAATAAAGTCTCATAAGGAATTTCATCAAGCTGAAAGTCCACCATGGGTAATATCTTGCGCAGAGTTACCATAGCCGCCTCTCGCGCAAAAGCCTCGAGATCTGCGCCAACAAATCCATGAGTAATCCCCGCCAGTTTCTCTAAAACCACATCACCGGTAAGAGGCATCCCACGTGTATGAATCTGCAAAATCTCAAGCCTTCCATTCTTGTCGGGAATTGGAATTGAGATCTCTCTGTCAAATCTTCCGGGTCTTCGCAAAGCAGGGTCTAAAACATCAGGTATGTTTGTCGCTCCAATTACAATTATCTGCCCCCGGGATTCAATACCGTCTAATAATGCTAAAAGTTGAGCAACAACGCGTTTTTCTACCTGTTTCTCACCTCCCAGTTCTTCTCTCTTGGGAGCAATTGAATCAATTTCGTCAATAAAAACAATTGCGGGCGCATTTTTTTGAGCTTGCTCAAAAACACTCCTAAGACGAGCTTCCGATTCTCCATAATACTTCGCCATTACTTCAGGTCCACTGATACTAATAAAGAAAGCATCAGTCTCGTTTGCCACAGCCCTGGCAATCAATGTCTTTCCACATCCGGGAGGTCCGTGTAAGAGCACACCTTTCGGAGGATCAATTCCGAGTCTGTCAAAAACCTGTGGGAACCTTAAAGGCAGCTCAATCATCTCCCTGATACGCTGAATCTCCTTACCTAAGCCCCCAATATCTTCATAAGAAATTTTTAACGCCGGTTTTGCCTCTTTTCCCACTCCCTCAATTCGGATGACAGTAGTAGGTTGAATTATGACGACGTCCCCTTTTGGAGAAGTAGATAAAACCCTAAAATCGATTGACCGCGCTCCAAAGAGAGTTGCTCTAACCCGATCCCCAACCACCATGGGGAGTCCTTCTATTAATCGTCCAATGTATTGTGTATCTCTTTCACTTCTCAGGCTGCTTATAGTCATGGGGGCAAGTGAAATTCTCGATGCGGGTTTATATTGAACTTTTCGCACTGTCACTCTTTCATCAATACCAGCCTGAGCGTTCTCTCTAATAATACCATCAATTTGAACAATCCCTTTGCCTCGATCCTCTGCATACGCCGGCATTAACTTGACAGCTGTTTTTCTCTTGCCTTCAATTTCGATAATATCTCCGACCTCGCTGGATATCTCATCGAACTGGTTAGGATCTATCCTGGCTATGCCTCTTCCAACATCACGGGGGCTCGCTTCGGAAACCTTTAACGTCAATTTGCTGTCATTCTCCGGCATTATAAAACTCTATATTGAAAGTTACTAATTTCATAAGTCACATCACGTATTTACATCCCCCTTTTTATTCCCCCCTTTTCTAAGGGGGATTTCCAAAGATTCCCCTCTATCAAGAGGGGTACGGCTTTAGCCGTGGGGTGTGTTATTCCTTTGATTGCGAGAATGCCTTTTTTCATACTCTTTATTCCTATTAGAATCTAAAATACATTCCGAATTATTTTTTATTGAACTTGATTTCCAGAATTCCATTCTTGAAAGAGAGCTGCTTTGATGATTCATCAACTGGGCACGGCAATACTATTTCCTTACGATATTTTCTTTTCCCTGTTTCAGCTGAAATCGTTAACAAATCTCCTTTAAGCTCAGTTTTTACATCACTATCACTAATTCCAGGAAGTTCTGCTAAAGCAATTATTTGGTCTTTCTCATCAAATATATCAACAATTGGTTCACGCTCTTCTTCGACTATCGGACCTTTGGCAGTTTTTTTAATATTTCCAAAAGTTTCTACTTTGGATTCTCCGCCGGCTAAAGTCCTTACTGTAAACCCATATACGCCCCTCACCTTATCGCCTAATCCTTTTATATCACCTTCCTTACTGATAATTCCTTCTCCACGCTCGGCAATTTTTCCTACAGATTCAATAAGATTTCCAATTCCTTCGAAAAGACCGCCTAATGATATTTTCCCTGCGCCAAAGTCAAACTCCGTTTTTTCTTCCTTTTTTTTCTTTTCTCCAGTCATGTTTATTTTCCTTAAGTTTAACCTAATATCTCACCCCTTCGGGGTTTTCTCACTATTTTCTTCATAAATTTTTCTTCCTCCAAAGTAGTCTCTCCGGGACATTCATTCTCTTTTCACTTTTTCCCTTTTCACTATTCCCGAATCTCTTCGAGACAACCATCAATGACTACTAAATGACAATCAAATAACTACCGAATGACTACTGATCAACCATTCACCATTAACCATTCACCATTAACCATTCACCATTCACCATTCACCATTAACCATTAACCATTCACCATTAACCATTTACCATTAACCATTAACCATTAACCATTAACCATTAACCATTTACCATTGTTTTTCAATCCTATCTCTTAAGCGCCATTTTCCCTTTAGCTGTGATCTGGCAAACGTTTGTACGCAGCAGATCTATGTAATCTTTTTGCGCTAAAGATGTACAAAGCAGCCTTGCATAATTAGTTTCATAATTCATCTTCCTGCTCACAGTATGAATAGATATTCTTCCTCCTTCTTCATCTATGATTTTTAGAGCCTTTAACTCCGATCCCGAAACACTCATGTATGCTACTCCTATTTAATTTCCGCCTTTTAGTATAGCAATAGGACCTCTTGTCTTTACCGGATTGATCTCCTTAATACTTTTTTCAGTAATACCGTACTTGCCATCTCCTCTTGCTTTTAAGTAGCCGTCACTAATTAAGTTCTGACAGATTTCGGCTATATATTCCTCAGAGACGCCCATTTTTCGAGCAATAGTGTCTTTTCCAGCTTCTTTTAGCTCTTTAATAATTCTGAGAACTTGATTTTCAATTCCAGTCATATCTTTTTACCTTTACTTTTACATTTAGAATCCACTAAAATGATCCGATTTTCTTGCTCACAATCACAAATAAAAAAGACAATTAGTGTCATTCTGATGAGTGAAGCGAAGAAGAATCTCCCAACCATATGCAAACAAGACATAAGAGATTCTTCTCCCGATAAATCGGAATCAGAATGACAGCAAATGAGAGCTTTCGCGAAACCATCATATTTAAAATATTACCCAAGGTTCTCTTTCCTTAAAAACAGTCTTTTTATCTCTTTTTCTATACGCTCACTGTCAGCGGAAAATTTCTCAATTAAAATATGCAGCTTACTTATTCGATACTGAAGTTGACTTATCAATGCATCCACCCCTTTTGGTAGAAGTTGGTAAGTTTCTCTCCCTACCTTTTTCAAATGGTCCTTGTCTGCCAGATAATCCAAAAGGTGATATGAATACTCTGTTGAAATATCCATAAGTCTTGCTAATTTCCTTTTGTTTACTTTATCATATTTTTCAACAATTTTTAATACCTGTATTTCTCTTGGCGTCATAGAATACCTCTCTAATTTGAGATATTGTTCATATTCTCTCTTAAATCAAGAAATTTCTTCGTCTCTATAATCGATTCTTTTTGTTTACCAATCATACCATACAATATACTCAAATTGTAATGAGCTTCTGAGAAATTTGAATCGATCTTTATTGCAGTCTCATACTCTGCAATAGATTTCCTCAGCATCCCTTTTTTCTTATAAGACAGAGCCAGATTAAAATGACTCTCTGCATCACTGGATTCCAGCTGGAGGGCTTTTTTAAATTCTATTATGGACTCGTCAAGTTTTCCGATTATACCATAAACAATACCGAGATTGTAATGGGCTTCTTTCATCTCAGGGTCAATTTTAAGGGCTTGTTGGTACTCTTCAATTGCTTTTTCATAATCCCCTTTTCTGTCATATACGGTCCCAAGGTTACTGTGAGCCAGTGGATTGTTTGGGTTTATTCTTATTGCATCTGTGAAGGCTATCATCGCTTTATCAAGAATCCTTTTCTCCAGATACACCACACCCAAATTATCGTATGTATTATCTAACATAGGATCAATTTTAAGGGCTTTTTTATACTCAATAATAGCTTCCATATATTGCCTTTTTTTCCTATAGACAATACCGAGATTATTGTGAGCTTCTGCCAGATTGGGATCCATATCCAGGGCTTCCAAATATTCCAGAATCGCTTTATCCAGCCTCCCTAAATCATGGAAGTAATTGCCGTTTTTGAAATGGAGACCTGCATTAGTCATTTTAATTCTTTTTCCTTAACAGATATTCTTTATCACATTAAGAATGCGCTTTTTAATTTCTCCATTCGTCTTTTCATGGGAAGTGTTAATCTCCGAGTCCAATATATCCAGAGAATATTCAACAAATCCCTTATCTGCTGATGAGACCTTTGCGCCGGAGAGTTTAACAATCTTTCCCAGTATTATTGCAGCTCTAACTGTGGGCGTAAATCCATCTTTCTTCTCATCACGCAGACCACGAACCAAATCTACAATTTTCTCCGCTTCACTCATAGATACGTTAGATTTAGCCATAGTTATAGCTATTTCAGTATCGCGGTCATAATGGTCAAGTTTCAAAGTTACCATCCTATCTAACAGAGCATCCTGAGCACGATAAACACCGGAGAATTCCACGGGATTGCTTGTAAAAATAGCCGCAAAGTTAGGATGAACTTTCAAATATCCATCTACTCCCCGGGCGGCAGGAAGGTCCAAAACCCGCTCTTCAAGAACGGAAAGCAAAACATTGTTTGCCTGTGGACGTGAACGAGTAAATTCATCATAGATAAGAGTAAATCCGTGCTTGCAGGCAACAGTCAGGCGATTGTCAACCCACCTGCTTACGACATCCTCTTCGGTTTTCAGTACGGAATGGATAAAATTATCCACCATTTTCTTCTTTCGATAGCCAAATTCTCCGCCTACAAGATCAGCCGAACCAAATTCATCTTCACCATGAATCAATACGGATGGCTGACCCAGCTGTGCGGCTGTGTACATTGCTAACGTAGTTTTCCCTGTCCCGGCAGGACCTGAAAAATTGACCGGATAGCCAGCCTGAAGATAAAGCAGAGCCCTTTTAATCGTATTTTCTATCGTTGGAGTACGAACAAAACTG
>JAHIOG010000317.1 GCA_018895675.1 bacterium | reverse complement strand
GTCCAGACACGAGATTTTCTTACATGTATTGAGGGGTCTTTATAGTCGGCTACAAAATCTACCAGACGTAGGTAAGCAATCTTTTTAACAGACTGGATTTTTTGAGATTTCAGAAGGGCTTCAAATTCATTTAGCCGGGCGGTTAAAGCCTGGATGGAACGTACTGAAAAATCTGCCAGTTGACAATATCCCAGGAACTGGTTGATATAATGATGAAGCATGATGGCATCTCCTTTTTGACCATTGGATCATGCTTCATCATTAAACACCTATTAATAAAAGGCAAATTGCGCTAACTGCGGGGTTTAAGGGTTAGGAGAAAACATATTGAGATTAAATCCAATAACTGCACTATCTGAACAGTTACAAAAACTCATTAAAGAGCATGGTTCTGCCTCTATCCTTCGAGATCATCTTGCGTTGTTCAAGGATCAAGTAATCTTGCTTGAGAAGGAGATCTTGTTTCTCAGAGAAAAGACGATTAACTTTCAATCTGAAAAAGAAATGTTTGAATCGAAGATACAACAACTTATAAAAGACAATGAAGAACTGAGGAGCATAATACAAAAAAACAAGCAACTTCATGGAATCCTCCTTGATAAAGAAAAAACAGATATATTGATTTACATACATAAAAACATAGAGGATACGCTTACTTTTCAAATTATTCAATCACTAAACATGTCTAAAGATATCGTAAAATACCACCTACAAGAACTATGTAAAGAACAATTCATAAATGAAGGGTTACCCTACTTAAAAGGCCAACAATCTTGGAACATAAACGACAAAGGTAAAAAATACTTAATAGAAAACAAATTAATCACTTAGCACACTATTAGAAATCGAAAGGACACAACCATGCAAATCTCAGATGAACAAGCCAATGACATAAGCAAATCTATTGATGATTTAACAAAAGCAATATCCAATGTTGATCTCAGACTAACAGCTCTTTGTGGAAAACTTGCTATTCTCTCAAAGATAGTTAAGAATGCTTCAACGAAAGAATAAGATTTGAAAATAAGTTTTCCTGAAGCCTCAATGTAGTAATAATCTCTAATGCGTCTTCGGCGTTCATTCCATCGAATAAAGGAGCTATTTTATCCTTAATAAAGGTACTTCTTTCTTCTTCTGTCATTCTAAATCACCTCCTAACCAGGTGCTGGAGATGGACTGGGCAGGTCGTGCCACTTTTGTAAGACAACACTTGACCGATAGTTTTTAGGTTATCGTTGCCCAGCCACTCAGCTTTTCGTTGGGGCCATAGAACACAAGTCTCATGTTTCGACGCATAGAAACAAGTTATTGCTAAAGCAAAAGCACTGGTTATGAAAACTGGATAGTCAACGAATATGAGAGATTTAGTAACTTTTTTGCTTATATTAGCCGTTGTGATTGTGCCGCCTGTGCTTTTTTTATCAGGCTTTCTTCTATGGCTCAGAAATCGGTGGTTGCCAAAGTTTCAAATACGTAAGTGGGTTTTCTACTCATTTAGTTCTCTACTGTGGCTTTCTGTCCTTGGAGGATTTTTATTAAGCAACTTTTGGTATATGAATTCATCTGTTGAATCGCCATCAATTGAATCGCTACAAGAGCTCAGCCCCCCCCGCATGCGCATGATACCACTACACGATGACACTATCCCCGAGTTTCCGTGGCCACCCCCAGCTGCCTCCTCTTCCACGATAATTCCTCTCCGCGCTTATTTGGAGAAGTGGGATTACTTGGAAGATTATTTGAGCTATCCATACGATTATCCAATGAGAACAAAATTTCACTACCATTACGACAGGTACCTTAATAGACGGGAATTCATTGAGCTAATCCAAAGGGGACATCCTCTGCTCCTACACGCAGACGCCATGCTAAGTATTGCACTTGAATGCGCTGGTCAATATGAAATTAGCTATTATTCCGTTCCTAACGGCTTTGCGCTTGTATCGAGGCTTGAACAAATAGAGGAAGACGGCACTCCTATGGAATCACCAAAAAGGTGGGATGCGAATGCAAAAAGCCTCTCTATCTTTTCCTTAGCGGATTATTTTCGCGCTTTGTTTGTTGCGCCTCCTGGTTATTATAGACTTATTGTTTTTGTTGTGAGCCCTCTTCCGTTTTCGAAGTCCCCAGAACAGATATCTAAGGAGACTGCGGAGTCTTGGCTTCAGTTTGGTGCTAACGCTCTCCCGATCGATTTAGCTTTTCAGCTTTATACCAGAGAGTTTGTCTGTACTGCACTTATTTATGAATTTGAGAAACATGATGTAGAAATGGAAGCTACTTTACGCCGTCCAGGACGACTTGATGGGCGAACACATATCATAAAATCCGGAATTGGGAGAATTTTTCCATGACTTTGCCTATGTCGAATTGCAAACGCAAGCTTGCAACACTTTGGTTCTCTGGCGCAGGAGTATTATTTTTCGTATTGTTGTTGCAAACTATTTTCGGCCGGTACGGCAACAGATCGCCGGATGCGTGGAGTTGGTTTCTTCCGACCATTTTGCCTACGCTTTCACTTGTTATTGGCGTACTTGTTATGGACGTACTTGGAAAAGGATTGCGTGCCATAGTTGTTGATGCCTTTTTGTTTCGGTTAACCTTTGGTATCTCCACTGCTTATTTGGTAGCCGTACTGTTACTTTTTTTGCTACAACCGTTTTCCACAGTGTCACCCTTCGACCTGTTGAATCAGTCCAATCTTTGGCTCGGACCGTTTCAGGGTTTGGTCGCTGCGGCAATGGGCGCGTTCTTTGTCAAGTCTCCTGAAGAAAGTCAGGAAAAGGCTCACGTAGAGCCCCAACCAAGCGCTGCACTGGATGGGGATTCCGCTGCGCTCCATCCCCACCAGTGAGCTTGATCATTATATTGCTAAATCCAAAAATGTGTAATTCAACATGCGGGGAATAATAAATGCAAAATGTTACTGTTACTAATTATACTTTTGGTGAAGACATTAACGAAGCAACCATCTTAGAGTTCATTGTGTATAAAAAAGGTCTATTCGGAGGTATTAAGCCCGATAGAAAATTTAATGGTTGGTGCTTAATGTTTTCTCAACTCAACCAACATGAAATTGACATTGACAGTCTCTATCTTCAAGATGGCAATATTCATGGTCAACCACTAATCCCACAATTAGCCTATGCAGTACTGCTTGCCGGTGCAGATACCTTAAAACGATCAGGGGAAGTAGAAAAAGCTTCGTTGTTGCAAAAAGCGTCAATAAAGTTTTTCAAAAAATACATTTTGAAGAAAGCATAAAAAGGAATGATATGGATTGGCAAAATCATGTAAATCGAATAACGCCATTTGTTGTAAGAATACAAACACAATTCGGGTACGGGACAGGTTATACTGATTGGAGATAAAATTGAGGGATAATTATAAAGAAAGCCAAGATTATTTTAAGATAAAATTCTATGGTGCTGACAATATTAATGCCTCAACTCTTGCAGTCTCGCTCAATAGCGTTGTCGCTTCGTTAAAAGACATTTCGTCAGAGACCGAGCCTGTCAATGGACAATAAAACTGACCCAGTAGCGGACAATAAAACTGACCCACCCCTCGGCACTTAGTTTAAGTTGATTTTTTGTTTCAGCCGATAGCTTTCTCCACCCATCATAAAAATATGTGAATGATGGATAATGCG
>JAHIOG010000316.1 GCA_018895675.1 bacterium | reverse complement strand
CTGTCTGCGTCGCAGCCGCGACAGGTAGATACGAAACAAATCAAAATTTATACCTTACCTTTTTATCTTTATTTTTATATTAAACATCACTTTGTGTCTTGGTGCCTTGGTGGCTATGAATAATTCAGGCTAAGAGGAAGAATTTGCAATCCTCTCTCGATCCGCCGGATGACTCGTTCTTTTCCAATAACCGCTAATAACTCAAAAATCCCCGGTCCCACGCCATATCCGCTCACAGCCAGCCGTAGCGGATGAATGAGTTTGGATGCTGATACGTCCAGCCCTTCCGCAACATTTCGGATCAGGTCTTCCGTTGATTCTGCCGAAAAAGTATCCAGGGTTTTTAAGCGTTCCAATAAAATGGCGAGCCGGTCGTTCACTTCCGTTGATTTCCAGTTTTTCCAAACTGCTTTTTCATCATACTCCGTCGGATCTTTGAAGAAATAATTGCCCAGGTCGGCAAACTGCTGAAACGTCCTTAACCGGCTTTTCATCAGATCGATAAAGGTAAATATATATGCTCTAAGTTGTTGATCGGGTTCGCCGCCGACCAGTCCATTTTCCATAAGAATCGGAAGTATATTCCGGTATATTTCTTTACTATCAAACTGCTTAATATGTTCGTTGCTGATCCAGTCGAATTTTTTCATATCAAAAACCGCCGACTTCCGGGCAATTTCCGTCAGATGGAATCGACGAACCAGTTCCGAAGGGCTCAGAATTTCATTCCCGTCTTTCGGAACCCATCCTAACAACGCCAGATAATTGAACACGGCAAATGACGGATAACCCAATGCTTTATATTCATCGACGCCGGTGGCGCCATGGCGTTTGCTCAACCGTTTCCCGTCCGTTCCCATTAATAAGGGCAAATGCGCAAATTCCGGGATTTTTTCACCAAGCGCCTGATATAACAGTATCTGCTTGGGCGTATTGGATATATGGTCATCGCCCCTGATCACATGGGAAATTTTCATATAAATATCATCCACGACAACCGCTAACTGGTAGGTGGGTATTCCGTTCGACCGCTGAATGACAAAATCATCGATTTCATTGTGATTCACCCGGATATTATCATAAACAAGATCGTTCCATTCCGTAACGCCGGATTCAATCTTAAACCTCACTGCCGCCGGTTTCCCGGCGTCAAAATTAGCGTTAATTTGATCTCTGTCAAGCGATCGGCACTTGCCATCATATTTGTACTCTCCGGATTGCGATCGTCGTTCCTCGAGTTCCTGATGCGAGCAAAAGCAGTAATACGCCCTCCCATGATCCAGTAATTTCTGAACTGCCTGTTGGTATGCTTTCAAGCGCTGAGATTGAAACACCGGTTCTTCATCCCAATTCAGACCGAGCCATTTCAGTGAATTGTAAATTTGCTCTACGTATTCAACTCTGGAACGCCTGGTGTCGGTATCTTCGATACGAAGCAGAAATTTGCCGCCGGTCGAGCGCGCGAATAACCAGTTGTAGATAGCCGTTCGTGCCCCGCCTAAATGAAGCGCACCGGTGGGACTTGGCGCAAAGCGGACCCTAATTTCCGTCATTTTCGTGTTCTTCGGTTTGTATTATTTGATGATCCCCTGATGGAGTTATTTGCAGTACAATGCCTCCCATGTAACTGACATATATGTTATAGAAAATGACAATCAGCATGACAAAAAACATGAGCGCCAGCGTTAAAAAGAGCCCGTTGAATATAGAAGCAAAAATGATTTTCCCCAGGCTGAAACTGACGGGTTCCATATTCTGAAAAAGTGGTATATCAACGATCGAATCTCCGAGCATTGAAAACACCCATATCGCAAACAGCGAGATCAAAAAAACAAAAATGCATGAAACCGTCAGCATAACCACAAAGGATATTTTAAATACCGACGATAAACTGATACTTTTAATTTCATATTCCATCAATTTTTATCCCTTTTTTAAACGGTGCTAAATTGATAATAAAATCCGTGTAAATCAACCCTATTATAGTAAAAATTACTTCAAGGTATCTTTGCAGAGGTAGCTCTTATCATAAACAACATATTCCCAAGTCCCTTTACCACGCTCATTCCCAAGCCCCAGCTTGGGAATGTTAGCGAAGGATGTCTTCCTCGTTACAAAGCTAGTGTCATGTCAATTTTGTAAATTCGGATAAAGTCTCTTTGTCTTAATTTGAACATCATAGAAATAATCAGATTAATTACGGAATCCACGTATTGCAAGACTCTCTAAAATTTCAACAATGTATCTCAGCTTCTGATTGCCGAGGGAATCAGCCATAAGATTGCATTCCGAGACTTGACTTAAGACTGCCATATCAAAGAACATAAACCGATCTCCAAACTTTGCCGGCAGGCTTGAGTTAAGTCGGATCACTATCGCCCTTAACTCAAGTCGTCTCAAACACTCACGCTTATTCAAAAAATTCATCTGACGCCGCCTTAAGTCAAGGGCTGACGAACCTACGGCTGGAAAACATCAAATAGTTAACCCCGAATAACTATCATAATGATGGTAATACAGGTTCCGATACCATGCGCGGTACTTCTTCAAAGTCACTCAACCTTTTGTTGAAAAAATTACTATATTCTATATGTCATTATCTCAAAGAGATGTCTTCGACACAATGTCATTATGCTAAGAAAATGAACAATCAAACCGACTAAAGTCGGATAAAGCGTATTATTTTCACAACCCACCGAATAAATTCGGTGGTTAATGTTTAATTTAACTGATTACTCAAGCAAATTGTAACCATTCCCTTTTTTATCCGGCTTATCCTGATTCATCGGGAGGAGACGGAAGTGAAGGGGAAATAAATCACTCTCAAT
>JAHIOG010000315.1 GCA_018895675.1 bacterium | reverse complement strand
GTGTAGACTAAAATGTATAAATCGAACAAGATAGCCCGCGTTCCAACGCAGGGTCATTGGAACGAGCGGGAGAAATTTTCCTCAATCTCGTTACGACGGTCTCTGTTGTAATGTTTAAACATTTTTTTTCAAGTGAATTCAACATTTTAATGAGTCGAAAATTTAATATTTTTACAGGAAATCTATTAAAATGCTAAATATATCAACTATAAAAAACCAACGAAAACACAAAAGTGTTGGTTTACAACTGAAATATGACCTGCAATGGTGATGTCCAAAGTGGTGACATCCCAATATTCCGGTATCGGTACAGTTCGTTTTGAGCATAGTAAACGGGCAAGGCGCTTAAATATATCCATTAAATCCGGCAGCGATATCAGGGTCGCGGTTCCTGCCGGAGTATCATTTTCGGTTGCCCGGCAATTTTTTAATGAACACCTTGATTGGGTTTCAAAATCTATCAGGCGATTGAGACATCTGGTAAAATCCCAGCCGATCACCGATTTTACAAATGTGACTACCCGTGAACATCGCCTGGTCTTACGACCGGATTCATCAACACAGTTGACTCTGAAAGTTGCCGATGGTGCAATTCTTGTCAAATATCCGAGAACGCTTTGTGATACTGATCCGGTTCTTCAATTCATTATTAGAAAAGGGCTGATTGAAGCATACCGTATTGAAGCGAAAAATTATTTACCGGGTCGCATTGCTCAATTGGCGGATCAATTTGGTTTCAAGTACAAGAACGTATATATAAAAAATATGAAGAGCCGTTGGGGAAGTTGTTCGGCGAAAAATAACATCAATTTAAATCTTCAATTATTGCGGTTTGGTAATGAAGTGATTGACTATGTAATTTTGCACGAATTATTGCATACCAAAATCAGGAATCACGGTGCGATATTCTGGCGTAATATGGAGAAACTTATGCCCAAATTCCAGCAACTTCGCGCTGAACTGAAACAGTATACAATTCTCAAACATGAATGCTAAAAGCTTCCGGTTGTGAAAAAGGTCTCGATCTCAGAAATTCCACAGGATTTTGCGTCCTTCAGCGTACCCATAAACAGTATTTTTCCCTGATCAAGAAAGATAATCCTGTCCGCAATGCGATGGATGCTCGCTAACTCGTGGGTAACGACAATAATCGTCATATTAAACTGTTCTTTCAGAGTGAGGATCAGCTTGTCGAGATTCTCACTGGTCAGGGGATCCAGACCGGCGGAGGGTTCATCGCAAAAGAGTAATTCCGGGTCAAGTGCGATTGCTCTTGCCAGTGCTGCCCGCTTACGCATTCCGCCGGATAGTTCAGAGGGCAGGAGATAAGCTGAATCGGCTAAATTGACCTGCTGTAATTTTACTGTCACTATTTTTTCTATCAGTGTTTTATCAAGTCTGCTGTGCTGTTCGATCGGGATCGAAACATTCTCAAGAATGCTGATGGAATTCAGCAAAGCGCCATTTTGAAAAAGCACACCTATCCGGCGCAGTGTGTGTGTATACCGCTGTTCATCTGCTTTATTGAAGAGCTCTCCGAAGAGTTTAATCGTACCGGAATCCGGTTCAACCAGTCCGATAATACTTTTCAATAAGGTTGTTTTTCCGCAGCCACTGCCCCCGAGGATAACGCTGACTTCATGAGGATAAATATCCAGATTAATCTGATCCAGAACGATCTTTTCACCGTATCTTGTCGTTAGATTTTCAATCTGAATTATGGGTGTTTGCATATCCTTAGATCATATATATTAAACTGAACAGGGCATCCAGAAAGATAACCGCAAAAATTGAAGCCACAACTGCGGACGTCGTCACTCGTCCGACTCCTTCCGCACCGCCTTTTACCTTAAAACCAAAATAACTTCCGATAATGACTATCACCCAGGCAAAAATAATACTTTTACTAAGACCGACTAAAAGATCCTCAGCCGTCAGAATATTGATGGTCTCGTTAAGGTACGATACCAGGGTCAGATCGAGATAGGTCAGCCCGATTACTAATCCGCCAAAAATCCCCAGAATCATCGAGAGGGTCACAAGGAGTGGCATGCAGATACTGATTGCCAGAAATTTAGGGACGATAACGTAGCGGATTGGATCGATAGCCATCATGCGCAGGGCATCGAGTTCTTCGGTAACTTTCATTGTGGATATTTCTGCGGCAAAAGCAGAACCGCTGCGTCCGGCAATGATAATAGCGGTCATCATAGGCGCCATCTCCCTGACCATGGAAATGGCAATAAGGTCGGCGACATAGATACTGGCGCCAAACTGACGTAATTGCGCCGCCGATTGCAACGCAAGAATTAATCCCAATACAAAAGACAAAAGGGCAATAATGCCCACAGCATTGCTGCCAATCAAATAGCACTGCTGAATGACAGAACCCTTACGCCGTCCCCGGGAATTGAACACACCGACAAATGACCAGAGTACTATCTCTGATGTCAGGTAGATTGATTCGACTAATGCATCCCGGGCTTTAAATATTGCATTCCCGAGGGATTCAAAGAAGTTGGGTTCACGGGGAATTGGCGAGAGTTGACTGCCCTTGGATGAAAAGGTCTTAATGGCTTGCCCAATCTTTTCACTGGCATTGTTGATCGCCGCGCCCGGGAATGTTGCCTGAGTTAACTCTTCAAGGAAAGCGACTCCGGCACTGTCAATGAATTCGAGTTCCGGCAAGTCAATTGCAGTTATGGAAATGGATTTATTCTTTCTTAAAAATTTCTGGATTTCAGGAATAGTATCGTGGGTAATCTTTCCTGAAATAGAGAGCTGTTGATCCTTTATGTTTAATTGGGCTTGATTGACTGGCAAAATGGCAAATTCCTTTGATTCTCTTAACGCAGAAAATAGGTAATCCGCAAAAATAATGCATGGCGATCGACAATATAATCTTCTCCGCTGTCCGTCTGTTTATTGCGTAAACGTAAGCGGTAGTCAAGAGAGATATATTTGAACAGCTTTAAATTGAATACATTCTCCCATTCAATAGTTGTCGATTCATCACTGCGGAAGGGAAAAAGAAAATCAGCGTTGGTATAGTAAGTAAGGTTCAAGGGTAATTGGAAATTACCGACAAGAGAAAGTTCCGTGCCTCGTTTAAACTGGGATTTTTGAGCATTAAACAGTTTGTAGATATTTCCACTGGTGGTTTCGGTCATATCCGAGAGTGAAAAGACATTGTCGTAATAATCCTGGCGAAGCCCGAAACCGGCGCGTATATTCAGATTGATTCGCCCCGTATTAAATGCCCGCAGATTGATCCCGATTCCCTCCTTGAATGTTATTGGTCTGAAACCTGGTTTGATCAGAACTTGTTTTGTAGAATGACCGGTCTCAACGATGTCACTTGCCAGGTCGATTTTCTTATAATTAATTGGAGATGAAAAATAGACATACTCATTAAGCATGTGTGATTCCGCATCGAAGCGATTATAGAGTCCCACATTTTTCAGGAAGTAAAAAATCAGGGTGTTACGAAAATAAAAGTTATCGTTGGATATCCGGAAATCTGTATCGGTTGTTTTGGTGGTGCCCAGTTCGATCAGGTTGCGAAGTGTGTAATTAAAAGGAAAATTATCGTAAGTAATCTTATTTTCAAACTGGGTATTAAAAGTGATGCTAGTTTTATGTTCAGTTTGAATGTTTTCATTAGTACTGTTGAAATTTGCATTACCGTAAAAGGCATTCAGGAAACGCCAGTTTCCTGCAGCTCCAACCAATTCACTTTTTTCTAAAATTCCGGCGCCGATTAAATCGGTGGGATTACCTTCCGGGTCCGTATCAACAACGATAGTCAATTTCTGAAATATGCTCTCTTTTAGATAAACTGTCGTAAAGTTTCGATAGGTATTGAAGGGTTCATTGTTGATGGTAATCTTGTATAAGCCGGGTTTCAACATCCAGATTTTCTGCTGTTCACCGTATTCCCGTTCCGCCGGAATGTCGGTTCCATAACTTTCGCCGGTTTCTGAATCAAATACTTCATACTGGACTTTGACGACCTCCCGTTTCTGATCAATGACATCTACCAGGAGGCAACTCCAGTCCGCTTCCAAAATAGTCTTATATCGAGGCACTATTTTAACATTTTCCTTGAGGATCATCTGGTTTAGGCTTCCCGAACCGTACTTAACGGAATAGGTGCCGGCTTTCAGCGGTACCGCTTTACCGGGTACTTCAGTAAGCTCTTCGGATTGCTTATCGTATATGATAAAGGGCGGTTCGTTATCGGTTCCGGATATTGCCGGAAAAAATAGAATTCCCATCCCTTCAATCAATTCTTCGGAAGTCTCTGTTAAGAGTGAATCAGTTGATACCTTTGAAGGTCCTTTTGGTTCCTCGGGTATTCCTTTAAAATAATGGGTAATTTTTATCAGGAATTTGTCGGTTTCATCGAGAATGATTTCATTGACAATCTGGACGAAGGTTTCCATCTGATTATCCGCAAGAACCACTTCCCGGTTGACGGAATGCTCAATATTATAAGCTTTGGCGCCACGCTCCTGAAGTGCAAAATCCATGCTCAGGCGGGCGGCTTTCACGTTTTCCGACTCATAAACTTCAATGTTGTTAATTTTTGTAATGATTTCATAATCGGGACGGATACTGAGGAATTCCCGTGCCACCTGCCTGAAAATATCATAGCTGCTGATTCGTTTCACGATCAGATTGGGAATGATTTCGGTTAAATCTACTGCCCATATATCATTATCTGAATAGGTGATTCGCGGTCCGAAGTGACGGATGACAATCTCTTTGCGATTATAGGTGGTCGGAATAGCCAGGTCATTGACCTGAACGGTGTAATTCATTGGTTTTTCGTAGAATAAATTTTTCTTTTCCGTATGTGGATAATATTCGAGGATGTAATAATTCTTCGGAATAAATTCCCTGCTGGAACAAGCGGCAAGCAACAGTATTGGGATTAAATAGTAAAATCGTTTCATATTCCAACCCTTATTTTAGCGTTTGGAACGTAGTAGAATTGATGGATCTTCGTTGATTTTTCGGGAGAATTCACTAAGGTATTCCGCGGATTGTTTAAACGAATCGATTGATTTAAGCAGATCCTGGCGAGCTTTCAGAACCGTCAAATCCACATGAGTAAAGGTATTGTTTATATTATTTAAAGTAGTACTCATCTCATCGGTCAGTTTTGCAATATCCGTCGTTGCCAGCTTTTCGCTAAATACCGTTGTATTTGCCAGGACGGTATCCAGTTTAGCCATGCTCATATGAGCGGAGCGCATGAATTGGAGCATGTAGCTGGACGAAGAATCAATCTGACTGAACGCCTGACGAAGAGGTTCCCGGTTTTCTTCAATAATATTGTTGGTATTCGATAGTAATTCGCTCAGCATCTTGCGATTCTCGTCGATTAATTGGTTGAAGGAGTTCAGTGAAGTTGTCAGAATCGCCCGGTTTTCTTCCAGCATCGTATTCATATTGCCAAGAGTACTGTTTAATACCTTTCGATTTTCTTCAAGGAGCGCCTGAGTACTGTTCAAGATATTGCCAACCTTTAGCCGGTTATCTTCAGCAGTCAAGGCGATAAAATTGTTGAGGAGCAGTTCAAATTTCTCGGCAATTTTTTCAGCTTTACCGGTAATGTCGTCAATATAGGAGATGCCCGGTTGTATATTGGAATTGGGCGGTAACAATTCAGCTTCGTTACTGCCACCGGTCAGTTCGATTTGTTTGATACCGGTAATGCCTACACTGACCAGAGTCGCAACCACATCTTCTTTAATGGGGGTACCTCGTTTTACACTGATTTCGACGTTCACATTACTAATATCTTTTTTGTCTATGGTAATGTCTTCGACCTGTCCGATGTTTATACCGTAATATTTGACAGAACTGCCGACCTGCAGCCCGATTACCGATATGTTCTGGTACTGAATGTAATAATGATCCCGCTTTTCCATCAGTCGGTTACCCGCGACAATCACGAAGATAATCAGCAGGAGGACCGTGCTGATGCTAAGAAATATTCCTAACCGAATTTTCTGTGAACGAGTAATCATAGTAATCCTTTTCTTATTAAAAAATGTAACACTAATCTTAGGTGATATGCAATATAATCTTAAACCTGACAATTACATATCGCAACCACCCCAATAATTAATAAATAACTAATATACAAGTACTTATAAGCAATAAATAATTAATGTTTTTTATTTTTATCGAAAATAGTACGTTTTTCTATGTTTTTATGGGTAGCGTGCGCAACTTGGATTAATAAGCCATTTACCGGGAAATTATATAAGCAGATATTTTCGATTCGGGTTAACAAACTTCTCCAGAAACTGAATCGAATTGAGATCATTTACAAAGGTGAAGACGTTCCGAGAACGTTCTGGAATCTATTATTTAATCAGAGAAAACGGTTACGAGCTGCTGAGATCAACTACAGCACAGACATGATTCAGCCTGATATGTTTAATGATACAGTCTGATTATTATCAGCTGTTTATCATTTTTATATTAGAAATATATTCAAATCAAAGAAATGGTTAACTGTTAATACCGTAAACGATCAAAATCGAGGGATTCCATTTCAACATTTCCATCATAGAAAGTATTTTGAACGTTTATAATATCTTCGACTTTCTCAAAGAATACATCAACGACCTCCGGATCAAAATGGATTTCGTGTCCTTTTTTAAGAATATCGAAAGCTTCTTCATTTGAGAAGGCTTCTTTATAAGGTCGTTTAGTGGTTAAGGCATCAAACACGTCTGCCACTGCGCATATTCGACCAAAATGAGGAATTTCTTCACCTTTCAGTCCATTGGGATAACCGCTGCCGTCCCACTTTTCATGGTGTGACGCAGCAATAACATCACCTGCTTTTAAGAAATCCGAGTTAGATTCTTTCAGGATTCGGGATCCAATGATAGTATGCTGCTTCATGATTTCCCATTCTTTATTTTCCAGTTTTCCTTTTTTCAAAAGGATACCGTCAGGGATACCGATTTTGCCAATATCATGCATTGAACTGGCATGTAACACAATTTCGACTTTTCCCGGTGGTAATTTTAGTCCTTTTGCCAGGATTGCAGCATAATTACTCATTCGCATAATATGTGCCGCTGTTCCTTCGTCGCGGTATTCTGCGGCAATGGCTAAACGACGAATTGTATCTAAGTAGGCTTCAAAGGTTTTTCTCTGGGCATCAACCATTTCATCAAGTGATTTACGAAGAGCTGCCGTACGTTGCTGAACCTTTTCTCCTAATTCTGATTTATGACGCTTGATGGTGTCCTGAATCTCTTTTATTTTTAATAAAGAAACCGTACGTACTTCCAGCTCGGTCTGATCGATTGGTTTTGCGACAAAATCATTTGCGCCTGCTTGTACCGCACGCAGTCGGTCCTCCCGACTTGCCATTGATGTAACCATGATGATCGGTAAATCTCGAAATTCAGCTTCGGACCGTATGCGCTTTATGACTTCATAGCCGTCCATTTTTGGCATATTCACGTCAATTAAAACCAGATCGATATCCAGTTTGATCTTTGCCAGCGCTTCAATGCCATCACTGGCAGTTTCATATTCAAATCCCTGTATTTTTATATATTCGCCGAGAATTTCCCTGATCTGTTCATCATCATCGACAATAAGAATCCGTTTGGGGATAGTCATTTATAAACACCTGTTATTTTTTAATTAATATTTTTTTCACTGCCTGTAATAAATCTATGGAAAAATTAATTAGTTAAAATGTTAATGTCAAAACTTCGTTTTCTGGAGATGTATCCTGATCATCGGACTTTTACGTATTGTTTGTCTAACTTTCTAAGTTTGTTCAAGGCCTCAATTGGATTTCTATTTTGTCCCTCCCCGAAAACCATGTAGGACACTCCTGTTGCAAGAGAATACTTGTCACTGGATTCTCGTTGCCAGAGTATTTTTGACAGGAGTTCCAAAGGTGCATCGTTAGGAATGATAATCTTAACAATTATGGATTTGCCAATTTTAAATTCTTCTTCGCATGCAAAAGACAATCCCCCTTTACTGATATTGTATAATCGTATAGCTTCGACGTATTTTTTCTCCCGGAAGATTCCGATCTTTTTATACATCAAAGATGAACCCGGAATTTCAAACCGATGACACGTTCGTTTTTCAAATCCCTGAACCATGCGAATTATCTCCTATTCCTAAGTGTTTGAACTGATTATGTCGATTTTAACAGCAGAGTTATGGACATAAATAATAAAGATCGAGTTACTTTAATGATTTTCAGATTAAAATACAATAGGAATTATTCGAATTCTTCCCATTTAATTTCTTTAATATAATAACTGACCAGCGCTTCTTCTGGTAAGTCAACCGAACATTCAAAGGTGAATGTTCGCCCTGGTTCGATCGTTGCGTCGGTCTGAACGCCGCTTTTGTACATATGATAATTTCCGGAAATAAATGTTGAATCCGCCCGCCGGATGCCGTTATTTTTTATTTTACCCTTAAAGACTCTTTTATTCTCATATACTTCATCGGTTATCGCCCCTTCCACAACGCAATTGGCTTTCGGCAAATCCGCTTTCCGGGTCAACTTAATATTTTTTTTGGAAAGGGTTAATTGTCCAATTTGAGTCTGAATAATAATTCGGTCCAGGTCTTCATGAATGATTTTACCTTTAACGATAGTCCCGTTTTTCAGCATGATCTCATGGGTCATTTCAGGTAGCTGAATGAGTTTATTGATCTCTTTTCGAATTTCAGGAATTGATACGCGAATCTCCAGTTCCCTCATTTGTTTGCGAACTTCGGCAAGTTCTTTCCGATGGGATTCGAGTTTCTGCATCATCGCTGTCCGGAATTCAATATATTTTCTCTGGGTTGCAACGATTCCATTAACCATTGCAGCGATGTTTTCCGGAGTTTGGTCCTCAATAAGAGCGTTTGCCGTGGCGGAAAGCAGACCGTAATTCAAACCTACTCCCTGAGTCATAAAATCATGTATAATCTTTATAGCGTCGGGATGTCGTGTTTGGGCTAAGGCCTGAAGTGAAGCGATACGGGTTTCCGGGGATTGGGTGGGGTCCTTATAAATCGCAATCAGATCTTCCACCGTTTCGATTTTGCCCTTATTATAATCGACCCGCAATTCTTCAACGTCTTCTTCTGAAATGGTCGCAACCTTAGAAGAACATGCTGCAAATAGTAAAAATAGCAGGATGATCGGTAGGTAAATAATTTTTCTCATTGTCATGTACACTTTTTTATTAAACTTTTTGATTTTAAAATATTTAAGCCTTTATGTCAAGCAAAAATTGGGGATCACTTAAAGTAATGTTTTAAGAGATTTCCGTTTCCAATAGCATAGCGATAATTCATCGCCGTCAAAGTAGCCGAATGTGAAATACCATATCCAATCTCCCAGGTTGACAATTTTTCCTTGTTCGTATTGATGTTCTGTGGGTAGATGGAAATGACCGGTAACGACGTACTGATACCCTTCATTAATTTTTTTCTCTCCATATTCAAGCAATTCGCGCAGTTCTTCTTCAACCAAATCGGGATTCCGCAGGGTCAGGTGCCGGCTCCGGGCGGAAAAAAATTTAGCGATCCCGAATGCCAGGTCCGGGTGAACCATCCGGAACATCGTAATGATAAAACGATTCTGAAGAATTTTTTTCATAAATCGATATCCTCTGTCCCGTTTCAGAATTCCGTCGGCATGAGTTATTAAAAATGATTTGCCGTTAAATTCGGCTTCTACAGGTTCCAGGTGAACTTTAACACCTAACTCCCGGGGGAAAAAGGATTCAAACCAGTAATCGTGATTTCCCGCAAGTATGTGAACTTCACATCCCGATTCGACCATTTCCTGTAGATAGCGAAGCACCTTGAAAAAATGCCGTGGAATAACGTGTTTATATTCAAACCAGAAATCAAACATATCGCCGACAATGTAAAGAGTGCCCTTATTATTCTGTACTTCTCTAAAAAAATCGAACAAGTGGTTTTTTTTCTGGGTTTCTGATTCGGAATGGTAGCAGTGTAAATGAATATCTGAGATAAAATATATGTTTTTTAACATCCTGAGCTCAATTTAATATATTGAGAGAAAAGGGAAAAGGAGATTTAAACACAGTTTATTGCAATATTTGGGAAAATCCTTTTCATCTCAGGTATTTTTTCAGCGATTTTCAAAGAACAGTTACCCGAATCTCCGTCTGTTTTCATCATGGCATTAAATTTGTAAAAGTTATTCCGCATAATAGATATCCAACGAATCATGAAATGAATAAAAGGATATGTTAAATGGAAAATGATGTTGTATTAGCCATTAATCCGGGTTCGACCTCTACGAAACTGGCTTTATATAGCCGGAAAGGTCCGATCCAGGTAGAAAGCATTGACCACACCGGCACCGAAATTTGTAATATACATTCTATTGTAGATCAGTTGCCCCTGCGTCTTGACATTATTCAAAAGACATTTAAACCATGGTTAGAGGGATGTCGGTTGGTCGCTGTTGTGGGGCGCGGCGGTCTTGTAAAACCGATTAGGGGTGGCGTTTATCACGTTAACGATGATTTAATGGATGATACCATAAATTGTAAATATGCGGCACATGCCAGTAATCTTGGCGCTTCAATTGCCCATGGCATTGCTCGGGAATATAATGTTCCGGCATATGTTGTTGATCCGGTGACAGTCGATGAATTTATTCCTGAAGCCCGGATTTCCGGTGTTCCTGAATTTCAACGCCGCAGCCGTTTACATGCCCTGAATGTAAATGCCTGTGTTCGCAAAGAAGCTGCACGGCTGGGTAAAAATATTGAAGATACGCGGTTTGTGATTGCTCATTTGGGCGGCGGCATTACGGTGGCGGCTATTGATCGGGGAAAGATAATTGATTGTAATGATGCGCTGATGGGGATGGGACCCTTTTCGCCGGAACGAGCGGGCGCCTTGCCGCTGGAGCCGATTATTAAAATGGCGATGAGTGGAGACTATTCGTTCAAAGACCTCTATCGCAAACTGACGAAAAACAGTGGATTGAAAGGATATCTCGGAACCAGCGATATGAGGGATATAATAAAACGGATTAATGACGGTGACAAGAAAGCGGATTTGATTTATCGCGCTATGATATACCAGGTTGCCAAGGAGATTGGCGCCTTTGCGACGGTGTTAAAAGGAAACGTTGACCGGATTATTATCACAGGTGGTCTGGCTCATTCCGAAAAGGTAGTTAATGACCTGCGGGAGCGAATTGAATTTTTAGCTGAAATTTCCGTTCACCCCGGTGAAAACGAGCTCGAATCACTGGCATCCGGCGGATTCCGGGCAGTTGACGGAGAACAGGAAGTTCTGATTTATAAAAGTGAAGACAGCGAATAAGTTGAGAGTGATGATGATTAAGACCTATCAAGATGTTTTAAAAGCGGTTCGGGAAAATAAAAGAAAAAAGACTATTTCAGTTGCTATGGCTGATGATCAGAATGTTCTGGAAGCAATCAAAAATATAGATGAGCAGGGCATTGCCAATGCTATTTTAGTCGGCGATTCGAACCGGATCAAGACGATTGCCGGGCAAGTTGGATATCGCATTACCGATGATCAGATTGTAAATGCCGCATCGGAAGAAGAAGTTGCGTTTAAATCGGTTCTGCAAATTCGCGAAGGTAAAGCGGATATCCTGATGAAAGGACACATTTCAACTGCTATTTTAATGAAAGCGGTTCTTGATCGTGAAACGGGTTTGCGGAAGGGCAATATACTTAGTCACATCGCAATAGCGGAAGTGCCGTCTTATCATAAAATGATTGTGTTTAGCGATGGCGGAATAAATATTGCTCCGGATCTGGAAGCCAAAAAAGCTATTTTGAAAAATATGATTCATGCGATACGAAAGCTTCAGATTGAGAAGCCAAAAGTGGCGGCTCTTTGCCCGATTGAAAAAGTGAATCCGAAAATTCAGGAAACCGTGGATGCGGCTGAATTACAGAAATTAGCCGAAGCCGGAGAATTTGGCGATATTATTCTGGAAGGTCCGATCGCCATGGATGTTGCCCTGTCCACACAGGCTGCCGAGAAAAAGGGACTTCAGAGTAAAATCGCCGGCGACATCGATGCGTTCCTGGTTCCCAACATCACCAGTGGAAATGCCATTATCAAAGTGCTGATGTACCTGTCGAATGCTAAAGTAGGCGGTTTGGTCGTAGGCGCAAAAGTTCCGATCATTCTGCTGTCCCGTTCCGATAAGCCGGAAGAAAAATTTAATTCGATGATATTGTCGATATTGATAGCCGACTAATGTTTTGTGAGTATGCGAAGTGCCGGAAGCATTTGAGTAAGCGGGGCGAACTGCATACTCGCTGTTGTGCAAAGTCGCATTTTAATGTCTTTGGAGCTCATAAGTATATGCATCCTCTATGATCTTTTTTTCTCTTTGATATGTTGTTACATACTGCCCACAATTACTGCCAATATAATTTTCCTCTAATTCACCAACACTTAGAATAACCTCATAGCCTGAAGAACGTAAAGTATCAACCATTTTATTCCATTTTTTAGAAGTTAGAGTTGATGATAAACCATTTTTATTCGCTTGATAGGTAGGATTTACAGGAGTTATTTTTATCAAAAAGATATCAGGCGAAAAATGTTTTAAAAGAACATCTAAATCGATTGACATTTTGTCTGCCAGTGAAAAATTAAGAGTTATCTTTCTACCATCTTTATCGTAAAAAGTCTCTCCATATTCTGCTATTTTTTCAAAATCCCATTTCTGAACAGGGATAAGCCAGTCCCGCAATTCTTCGTCTGTCGTATGAATAGAAAATTGAAGCTGAAATCTATATTTATAATGCATTTTTTTGATTTCCAGTAATCTTTCGAAAAATCTATCTACTCTTCTTGGAGCAATTGTAGAAATACAAGGCATAAGTCTCGAAGTATCATAAAAATCGGGTAAAGAGTCAAGGACATCAAGGACACTTTGATTAAAAGATGGCTCACCCATCCTTGCAAATTGGATCTTGAATTTCTCCACCGGGACTTTTCTATTCGGAAATCTTTTTGTCACAAGGTAGTCTATCTGGGAAATTATTTCATCTTTTGAAAGTTTTCCCTGGTAGTCAACGCCGGCATCACAAAAGCGGCAACCAACAGGGCATCCATATAGTGTAGAAATAATTAAAACCCATTTTTTCTCTCTGGGAAGGGGAGGTTGCAATGATTCAACGAATTCTACGAATTTGCCCCCTCTCATTTCTGCTATATAGACCACTGCAATATCTTCTCTACCAGCCTTAGCCAATACTTTCATAAGTTTTTTCCTTATAATTTTCTGTAAATTTCCATGGCGGCTTTAATTCCATCTCCCACAGCAATAGCTGTTTGTCTGTAAATATCATTTTTTACATCGCCGATTATGTGAAGTACTTTTGATTTTTGCAATTTTTCAAGGTTCTCTATGAGATTCTCACTTAGAAAATCAAGACAGGGGTCCCTTCCAGTGGCAACTAAAAGATACGAAACATAAATTTCCCGTTCACCCGTGGTATCGTAACAGGTCAGTACCAGGTACCTGTCAAAGCAATCGATGTTTTTAACTTGAATATTTTCCATATAAGAAATTTTTTCGTTCCCGATACCTCTTTCAAAGAGTAGAGGTAGACATTTTACTCTACTTCCTCTATTGAGGATTACGACCTCATTCTTCTTTGAAAGATTTAGAGCATAATCGAATGCAGCATCACCTGATCCGATGATCGCTATTTTTTCGTTTGCAACTTGAGCAAGGGGATAGACTTCATAAAAAATACGGTTTTCAAAATCCTTAGAAATGTTAAGGCTAGAAATCTTCCGTGGTTTTGTTCCAGAAGCTATAACCACAAAGCGGGAGATTATTGTCCTTTGGTTAGTGTTTATAATAAATACTCCTTTTCTGTTATCGAGCTCCAATACTTCTTCAAATTGTATCTTAACCCAAACATTTTTAATTTGTCTCTTAAAAAGTTTTATAAGTTCTGGTCCAGGGATTCCTTCTGGAAATCCTGGATAGTTCTCAACCAGATTTGCATTCCTCAAAAGCCCGCCAACTTTCTCCTTTTCCAGAAGGATATGCTCAATCCCGTAACGTTTTAATTGAATTGCTGTCCCTAATCCTGCAGGTCCTGCCCCTATTATAACAACATCATTAATGTTCATTCTGGAAAGCCTTTAGTTGTTCTTTTATTTCTTCACAGAGTACATGAATGGCGAAACCATTAGACAGATTAAGAAGAGTTGTTCGATGAAAATCTTCATTGATTTTTCATGAATGAACTTTGAAGAAAAATAGTATTTTCGCATTTAATTTTCAGAATAACAGTTCAGAACCTATTGTGTACAGGTGCTGCTGACATTTCTTCATCCTATTCCGGTTCAGTAGTAAATTCGATGTCTCTGCCTTCGGCTCTTGCTGCTTTAACCCTTTCTTGAAAATCTTCAGGTATCGTATCTAATGGCACAATAAATCCGTCCACCATCACCATATTGTTAAAAGGATTGTTTTCAGTCATAACTTGTGTTGAAAATTCAGGACTATAATGCCAGAGGTTAAACATATCTTTTATTTGACTTGCCTTATTTGATACAGTGGAATTCTTCGTGCCAAAATATTCGCTTATTTGTTCCGCTGTCATGTATGGTTCAAATGATTTATCAAACAGGAAATTTATCGAGCCAATTGCGTAAACTATTGCAGCAGCCCAAATTTCAATCTTTCCTCTTTTGAATGGCGCGTCTCGTTTCCGTCCTAATTTCTTGACAAGTTTTTCACAAAGCTGGAGATAGTCATCATCTAACTTTTGAGCGCAGAAGGCCCCTGTCAACTCCAATAATTTCTGCTCTCTTGCTTTAATTTCTTCTTTCGTCATAGTTTCTCTTCTCATTTTCCATGTTCTTTGTCATTCATTTTGATTTCTTTCATTTATGTGTGCCCCGAGCCGAGGGGCGAACTTCCTATCCGCTGTTATATGCCTCTACGACTGAAAGAAGGATAGCGCAGCATCGATCGTAGCATAGCGGAGAGAGTTCAAAAAAAACATTTTTCGTTCATTTCTTTAATAGGTTTTCCTCAATTCTTATAAATCTGATTTTTTCCTTAGTCATGTTAAACACCTTTTCAGTTTTAAGGTTTTCTCGCCCATCCTTTTTGACTTTCTTAGGCACAGCATTTCAGATAACGAATTAGGCTAAAAATTGGCGGGCAAATTTATCTGCCCAATTATCAAATTGCACTGATATTTATTTCTTGTAATTCGTTTCATGTTAGCGCGTTAGCCCGCTTGTTTTTAGCCTGTGTTAGCGGCTGGCAATTTTTGTCTTTAAATAATTTTCAGGAGTCATTACACCAAGTTCACTATTTTTAAAGTCTTTTGTGTTTCTTGTCAGAATCACGTCAATATCTCCCATTTTTTCGGCTGCATAATTTTGTAATGCATCTTCAAAATCCT
>JAHIOG010000314.1 GCA_018895675.1 bacterium | reverse complement strand
TGCAAGGAAAGAAGCACAAATGACACAGGAAGAACTTGCCCAAAAGACTGGTACAAGAAAGAGTTTTATATCCCGAATTGAGAATGGACATAGCGACATTCAATTATCAACTTTGTATAGATTAGTTGAGATAGGATTCGGGAAAAGAGTTAACCTGACAATTGGTTGATTGATAAACAATTAACTGGCCACAACATTGCATCAAATTCAAGCGGGGTTTTATAGCGGTTTGATAAGAAAATACTATCTTTAAACTTTATTAACGGCGGATATTGAACCGGGGCAAAATCCCCGTCTAAATTTATGCAAGAACCGTTATAGCCCATAAGCAGAAACGACCAAATGAGATAGTTATTGATAAGCAAGTGAACATTGATTTAAATGAGTAAAAAAAATTACGAACAATTATGGACAGTAAAAGGAGCAACTCTCAGCGATAAATCCGCAAGAAAAGAATACAAATTAACCCAAGAAGAAATTCTTGAAGGTATAAACGAAGGGAAATTGCATTATCGTGTAAATTATATCTATGACAATCCATGGTTCAGACTGCTAAGGTCTGATGTTGAAAAATTTGTTGAAGAAAGACATGGTGCCAATCATTTACATGTTATTAAATTAAAAACAGAGTTGAAACAAATTGAAAAAGAGATAAAAGCATTAAAAACTCAAACGCAATCACTTGAAATTAGAAAAGCAGAAATTCATGCACTATTAGAAATAAAAAAAGGAAAAGAATAACACTTTAAAAATGAACTCTATACAATAGGTGCTTATTATGTTGACAAAAGTTCAAAAATGGGGTAATAGTCAGGGGCTCCGTTTCCCGAAGGAAATTTTGTCTCGTGCAAATATATCAATTGGTGATGAAGTCGATATTAAGATTCATAATGGTGAGATTGTCATCAAACCTGTCACGAGAATTCGTGGAAAATACAATCTTAAGGATCTTGTTTCCAAAATTCCGGATAATTATATGTCGGAAGAACAAAATTGGGGAAGTCCGGTTGGAAAGGAAGAATGGTAAATGAGTGCGCCAAGCAAAGCTAATATAGGCAAGCCCGGCAACTGCCGGGCACGTGTAACGGTTAACCACCGGCACGGAACTGAACCATGCGTATGAGGAGGTAACAAATCATGCGAAGCCATGGAGAGGGCAGTCTGTCAACAACAACACAAGTTCACCCTGTTAGATATTTATTTAATAGGGCGGATCTTATTGGATTATTGTTATCTAACAGGGTGAAGGTATTGAGCCCTGAAATTATTCTTGTTGCATTGGGTCAAGGGTTTCATCCCGCAAGTTGCGGGACCAATATCAGGACACACGCTAAAGGTGAGAGTGTTTCTGACGTGCGGGGTCTAAGTCCGTGGCGGGCAAACGAACTGTTTATATTGGAACTTGGGAGAACCGAAGCGTTCCAAAAGGAAGCTTCCAAGGAGCTGAAGAGGTAACAAGGAAGTATGACGTTACGGTAGACGGACTGACTCATAGTAGAGGAGTAGGCAGGGCAATGTCTGTTGAGTCCCGTTGTTTTTTACCTCGTTCCCAAATTGAATTTGGGAACGAGAATTAACATCTTGACAACATAGCGTTATGGCGTTAACTTACACTAAACGCTAATTCTAATTTGAGGTAAAAATGGCAACTTTAACCAAAAGAGCAACCATCTATTTTGATCCGGATATTCATCGGGTCTTAAAGATAAAAGCGGCCTCCACGAATAAATCCATTTCTGAAATTGTCGATACTGCAATTCGTCAAGAACTTACTCAGGATGAGGAAGATTTACGCATATTTGAGGAACGAGTTCATGAACCATCGATTTCATTTGAGGAGATTCTAAAGGAATTGAAGGTTAATGGTAAGATATAGAATCGAATTTAAGAAATCTGCATATAGGGAACTTAAATCAATACCTAAAAAGGATTTGAAAAGAATCTTATCTAAAATTGAATCTTTATCAGAGGATCCAAGGCCAGATGGATGTAAAAAATTGTCCGCTCTGGAACGCTATCGTATACGGCAAGGTAATTATCAAATTTTATACTCAATAGAGGATGATATTCTTACAATACATATTGTGAAGATAGGTCATAGAAAAAAGGTTTATGGTTCGTTGGAATAAAATGATTTATTAACAAAAGAGCCCTAACAAATAAGCATCGATACGACGTTTCTGTCGTAATCAATCCAGGGTTCAAGAAACCCGGATTACAGTGAAATTGCAAAGTATTCAAGGAATTATATCGGTAGAAAGAGGAGGTAATTCATACACGCCCGAACCTATACGAAGAAAGATGTCGTAAAAATTACGGCAGAGCGCTTAGATCGCAAATTTTCCGCAACTGAAAAGATTGTCGATGGAGTTTTTACCACATTGCGTGAAATGCTTTGTAAAGACACAAAGAATTTACGTATCGAGATCCGTGGTTTTGGAGTATTTGAAGTTAAACCCACCAGGGCGAAACCAAAAGCCCGCAACCCACGGACAAACGAAGTCGTTTACGTTCCTCCCCGATCGAAGATTCCCTTTGGGAGAAGAAGACTCATTTCAAACCGGGAATAATTATTAAAGCCGCTCTGAAAAAATAAGCCCGATAGAGTTGTAATGCTCCTTTCGTGCTTACGATTTTGAAAATGAAAATGAGCGGTAGCGTAACATAGACAGCGTTAGAACCGTAAAAGGAATCAAAAGAACATGGTACAATTATCAGAAGAAATGGTGAAAAAATATCGCCGCCGTATTAAACAATACGAAAAAACATTGAACGATGAAATAGATATCCAAGGATTCATAATGGTGGTGGACGGAGATACCATATTGGACCACTTTATGTTTTAATTAATGATATCGAAGAAGCCCTAAAAGCTTACAATTGGTTTGAAAACAAATTTCCAGATGACTGGGACGATCCCATTCACTCATTATCTTGGGCACTTGCCCTATATCGTAAAGGAGATGTAAAAAATGCGTCAAATAAACTTATACAGGCAATGCTTAAAAATGTATATCTAATCGAACATTTGATCGGACAAAAGATTAAGCGTCACGATATATGGCATTCCTCAAATATAGAAGAACCAGAATACATTGATTATGTCCCAAAAGAATATTTAGAGATGTGGAATAATGATGAAATTGACTGGGTAAAGCATCGGTTCAATAGCATGACTTTTCAAAAGATCTATAAAAGATATATTGAAATCTATCATGAGTTAAAAACAGTAAGGCCAGGCCCAAAAAGAAGAGAATTG
>JAHIOG010000313.1 GCA_018895675.1 bacterium | reverse complement strand
GAAGTCTTCTCTCACGGTGTCAGTTTAAAATGCGGTTTTTCTGTTCGCTGTGTAAAAGATCCAGATTTTAGTCCTGATTCACCTCAAAACCTCACCACTTCTCCTGGCAACCAGCACATCACTCTTCATTGGGATCAAAACACCGAATCCGACCTTGTAAAATATAGAATTTACCGGGACACAACATCTCCAGCGACAACATTGATTGATAGTGTTGTTGGATCGCCACCGGATACATTCTATATAGATGAGGGATTGACCAATGGCCAAGTTTATTATTACAGAATTACTGCTGTCGCCGCCTCAGGTAATGAAAGCGATTTCTCAAATGAAGTCTATGCTGTTCCTGGTGATTATATCGCTCCTGTAATTCAGATTCTAAATCCTGGTGAAGGTTTTTCCATTCCCGAATATGAACCTTTGACAGTAACCTGGACTGCCACCGACAACATTGCGATGGATTCGGTGCTAATAATCTATACCAACGAACCGGGCGTTGATTTACAGTTCATGGGTAAAGTTCCGGCGGATTCCTCACAATTCACCTTCATTGTTCCGGCAGGAGTTACCGACAATGCGATAATTTACCTGCATGGCTGGGATACATCCGGTAATGATACATTGGTTCACAGTCCCTATTTTTCAGTCACCGACAATACGCCACCGGAATATGTTGAGATTGAAGCGATTGGTCAGTGTTCTATCGGTAAAACGAAGATATTGAGTTGGGAAGCAGAGGACAATACGGGATTCCGCAGCCACCATTTGTACTTATCATCGGATGATGGCGCCTTTGCGTGGATTGATTCGGTCAGCGGCGCTGATTTTCAATATAATTGGTTAGTTCCCAATGTAATGTCAGACCGCTGTAGAATAATGGTTAAATCGGTTGATCTGGTTGGTCTTTCCGCAGCGGACACTTCGGAATATTTCTCGATTGTTGATGGTATTCCGCCGGAGATTGAAGTTTTATCCCCAACTGAAGGTTTTTCTATTCCTGAGTATGAACTTTTAACAACTACCTGGAATGCTACAGATAATATCGCAATGGATTCGATACGGATCATCTATACAACCGGTGTAGGGCAGAAAGTGCATGTTATGGGAACTGTTCCTTCGGATTCATCTCAATTCAGTTTCAATATCCCGCAAGGAGTTACCGATAATGCTATGGTAATCCTGCATGGCTGGGACACTGCCGGAAATGATACGATTGTATATAGCCCTCGTTTCTCTGTGACGGACAATACCCCGCCTGAAGTCGATTTATTGACACAGTTTTCAGATTCAAGTTTTGAGATTATGAGTACAAGATCAATTTTTTGGGCTGCTACCGATAATGTCGCAATTCAATTAATTGATATAGTCTATTCCATCGATGCCGGTGATAACTGGATTTCAATCTCTGAAAATGAACCCAATGATGGTGAATATTCCTGGTTGATTCCCAATACTCCGTCCGAACAATGTAAAATTAAAGTAACCGCAACTGATAGCGTAGAATTATCTGACGAAGCGATCAGCGATGGACTGTTCACAATATATGTTACTTATCCTAAACTTATATCTCACAGCACGATCATATCAGCGCTTGATACGATTCAATTGGGATTCTCCCAGACATTAAATATAGAACAATTTAATACGGGGCTTGCCCTTAGCAGCGCCATAGAGGAAAATCTGACTTATGACTTTCAGTTTCTAAACAATAATCAGTACGTCTCTATCTACCCGGAGAATTCGTTTGTATCAGGAGATACAATATCATTGATTCTATCCGCTGATCAGATAACGAATGCTTATGGCTATGGTCTGGACGGCAACCAAAATAACACCTTTGAGGGCAGTCCGGTCGATAATGACACGGTTACGGTTTATGTCAATTATTCCGGTGACTTTGACAGCAATGACCAGGTTGATTTTAACGATCTAACGTTGTTCGCCAAGGGCTGGTATAGCAAAAACTATAAGTATGAACTGGGTCCGGTTACCGGAGACATACCGCACTTCATTACAATGACCGACAGTCTATTCAATATCGAAGACGCCATGACATTCGGCAGGATGTGGAACTGGTTTGTAGGACTTGGAAAACATGCTATTACAATGCCTCAATTATCCTTCGGCGGCGGTTTCACGACCGAGCAGAAAGGCAATGATCTGATTATTCATTCCCGGGCATCCGCAGGAAAGCGTATTGTGCTCCAATATGATCCGGAAATCATTACTATAAACAGAGAACAACGTTCTCTAACAAAACCCACGGATTTGACATTTGAATTCTATGCTGACTGTATAGACAGCAATCGTTCCGAGTATGTTCATTATTCGTTTAATGAAGAAATATCTAATGTTCCGGTGATCTTTACCCTCAAATCAAAACAGCGAGATCCGGTTAATATTACCATTGGCGTTGAGGGTATTGACGAAACCGGCGAATTGATATTGTCCGATGTAATTACAACCCGGTTTCAGCCGATACCCGATAAATTTGAAGTATTCCCGAATTACCCGAATCCGTTTAATTCACAAACTGTGATCGAATATGCCATACCGGTTCAGAGTGATGTCTTTATCAATATCTATGATCTGCTGGGAAGAAAAGTTAGGACGCTGACCAATAATCGTCATGAAGCCAAATACTATACACTGATCTGGGATGGCAAGGATGATCAGGGAAGATTGGCGGCAAGCGGATTGTATTTTTTAAGGATTGTTGCCAGGAATGAGAATACAACTTTTATCAAGACGAAAAAGATGGTGATGCTGCGATAGTTTGATGGGAACTTCCTTAACGGGAATTTTTTGTTTTAGGACTTGAAAATAGAATCATTAATGGTTATACTATATCAGAATGATCAAAGGAACAAATTATAAGACCCTAATTTTGTCTATAGAGAGAACAATTTTTTTCTACATGCAGAAAACTCGAAAAAAGTTTTGTCTAAGGAGAAACATTGAAATTGTGAATTATGTCATATAATCATAGGTTAGCCTGTTCTTAATATTAAACAAGGTGTAATGATATACAGTTAGATTTTATATGATTTGCACAGAATATCCTTGAAAATCGATAAAATTTTAGTAATATTTGAATGTTATATGGAAAACTATAGAATAACTTGTTAGGCTTTTTAAAACGAAGGAAAGTGGTGATAAACATGACATGCATCTACCGCTTTTTTACTTGTCTCATTTTAGTTTTGGTTTTTGCAGGTATAAACTCTGTGTGTGCGCAACCCACATCACAAACGAGTAAGTCACGCTTCTGGCTCAGTGGTGGCTTAGGTCTCAGCACACTCGGTTCCATAGCGGGAAGTGCTAATGCGAGCATTCAATTCAAAAGGATTTTATTCACCCTGCGCACTACAGCCAATTCAGCCTCCTTGTTTGGTGATGAATTCTTTGACGTTGGATTGCTTGTCGGGCTTGCTAGTCAAGGTAGAGGAGGACATGCTTCAGTATCCGTAGGGTTTGCCAGAGTGACAGGATCACGAAGTGATGGACTTGATCTTTTCGGGACTGGAGCTGGAAGAGAAGATATCGATCCCACGTTTGGTCTGCCAATAGAAGTCCAGTTGTTTGGAAACATAGGCCGTATTTTGGGACTAGGTTTATATGCTTATGCTAACGTTAACACGGAGCAGATCTTTGGCGGTATTACCGTGAATCTGCGGTTTGGAAAGTTACGATGAAGAAGCACAGAGTCTAAAAAAGAAGCCAAAGAAGGCTCGGTTACAAACACAAAGTTGTATTTCAATGCAGCCAGTAAGTTCTGTGATGAAATAGAAACTTAGGGCCTAACATTGGCTGGTGCGGACGCGGCGAGCGCTGCATGATTTTTATGATGAATAAGCTCAGAACGTCCAGTCTTCGATCAATGTATCTTTCGCTCGCCGCGCCGCACAGCCTTGCGTTATGCCTCAAAAAAAGGAACAGTAGCGTGAAACTCAGGTTCGATGAATCTCAAATTACAAATATAGCAAATAGGTACAAATACCCACGAGAGGAAGAAGAGCTTCTGGAACTACGGAGTCAAATCGAAGAAAAAGGTTGCCTCACGAAGGATCAACTACGATTAGTTGCTAAATGGAAAGCGCCAAGGAGTGCGAGGCATGTTGAGAAAAATACACACGAATATATTAAAGAAGTAACATCGTTTGCATTCTCAGCAAAAGACGAAAGATCGAGGATTAAAATACTTACAATTATTGATGGGGTATCTTGGCCTACAGCCTCAGTAATACTCCATTTGTTTCATAAAGACCAATATCCGATTCTAGATTTTCGGGCACTCTGGTCATCGGGCTTGGATGTCCCGAATCAGTATAAGTTTTCTTTTTGGTGGCCGTATGTTGAGTTTTGCCGTGATGTCGCAAATAGAACTGCTGTGGCAATGCGGGTTTTGGATCGTGCAATGTGGCAATATTCAAAAGAAAATCAAAAGGCATAACGAATCTGCTTCGCACCTGACATCATCATATAAGTTTAATCTTTTTTTGCTGATGACCAGCGATGTCAGAGTGTGCCAAAGGCATCTCTTTGAGGCAAGCAGGGGTTGCTCCGTGGGAGTCCCTTTGGGAGACTAAGCCCCCTAACTGGATTTTGCATGGCTTTGAGTTATTCTGATAGTTGGTGAAAAAAAGGTGGAATGTTCAGTATTTTGTGGTCGTTTTACTCATAAATGTTATTTTCCATTGGGTATCTTGCAGCATTCTTTAAGAAAATTGGCATGATACTCATAAGATTCCGAATTTTGCATGTACTATTCCTTGTCGCCATATGCGGTTTAACATAAACTTGATACCTTTCTGACATTTGCAAGCAATACAGCCAGCGGTGGCGCTCTTTGGCGCATGGTTTTATCAATCAGAATCATATCTTTCCCACAAGCGGGACATTTAAAGCCAAAGGGCCGGGATATAACTGCTTTATTGACCTGAATATTACAACATAGCAACAGCCGCAGGGTATTCAGGAGGGTTTTATTTTTAGGATGCAGGAAGCCGAAGTAGCGGACCTTCTGACTTACAGTCCGGCCTTTGACGGAAAACCTTTCGGCAGGACATGTTGGAGGTAGCGGCGCATAAACTCCATTGCCGTTACTGTCATGGTTTTAGTATGGCCTGAGGCTGAATCTTTATAGCGGAAGGTGACGTAACCATTCACGCATTTCAGGATATTTGAGTTGGAGATCGCAATTCGGAAAATATATGGAGCGAGATATTTCAGAGCGTTTTCACCATTTCCAACTGACTCAATATGCACGACCCAATCCTGCTGCCAGACTTCGATCGGCACAAGTTTGAATAAACCGGCATTTTTGACGGCATCCCTGAACATAGCCTTAAAGATTATGGACAGCGGTTCAACCCGCATGAGGAAACCCTCTTTAGAGAAGGTGATTTTTTGATTATGATCAGAAATGGCGATGCCGGGAATGATAAAGTGAATATGAGGATGGAAAGCCAGCGGCCGAGACCATGTCTGTGCCAAAGGCATCCCTGCGGGGCAGAACACTCGCCATTCCGATTTTGCCACCAATAAAGCGTTTATCCAGGGCTAATTTCCTCAGACTGTTGGCAGAAGATTGAAACATGATGTTGTAACATTCTTTTTGGCGCTTGCGAACGATTGATCTTAACTTTTCAGGAAGCGTAAAAGTTGCCATGAAATACTCGACAGGCAAAAGTTTTTCAGTCTGTTTTTCCAGCCATTCTTCACATCTTTCATTTTGACACTGAGGACAATTTCTGTTTTTGCAGGAGTGGTAGTTGTAGTGGAATTCCTGACAGTCTTCACAAAACCAGGTATGGCCGCCGAGATGAGCAGTGCGGCAGCTCAGAATATCGCGGATGGCTTTTTTCTGATAGAGCGGCATAACAGCGCCATAGCGTTCAAGATATTCAGCGCCGTGCTGTTGAAAAATGTCAGCCAGAGTCGTCAAAGATCGGCCATGACTTTATTAATAAGGCGAACGGGATTAACAAGAGATTTGTTAATAAGACTGGTATAAATCATGGTGGTTCGGGGATCGGAATGGCCGAGATATTCTTGTACGAAACGAAACTCTACACCGGCTTCAAGTAAATGAACAGCATAAGCATGTCTGAGATGACGAACAGATACGGACTTAGTAATTTTTGCCTTTTGAATAGCGCTTCTAAAAGCATTTTGGATGCTG
>JAHIOG010000312.1 GCA_018895675.1 bacterium | reverse complement strand
CGCTAGTGCAAGATGTTCTCTCTTCGAGCCCATTTCCTGACCGGCAATCACCCTGGTATATTTAGCGATATCGTGCTCTTCCCATTCCCGTTCAAGGGCTTTGTTGGGCGTCGCCGAGCAGACGATGATATCTGCCCATTGGGATATTTTTCCGAGAGATTCACGTACAAATGGAAATGGCGGTACGTCGTGAACCATATCGGCAACGGTTACATTAACGGCTTCACTCCACTCAAGCGCCTGTTTCAAAACCGAATCACCGGCACGCTCAACTTCTGCTTTTAGGGCTGGATTGCCAAGCTTGGTTTCCCGCTGGATCCAGTCCCTGACTGGTTGAGCCACCGGAATATTAACATGACGCTTTTGTACTTCCGGCCACTCCTTCAGTAAGTCAAAAGCCATGATCAACGCCGGAAAACGGTTGATTCCCCTCCATTTGGAATAGAGATTCACAAACTCCGCTGCGGCGCGGGCATATTTCGATACAGCCTGCAGGTTCCAGTGTTTAATGATATTCGGTATGAAACATTCCTTATGTTTGATCTCCATCGTATCAAATGCGCATCCATCAGAGTCTATTGCTACTAAAAAATTATGTTCAGGTTTAAAATTTCTTAACTCAGCTTGTGGATCAGTCATTCCCAAAACTCCTTTCTTCACTACTTTCTGTAAGCCTGTGGGGTATACTTGTCTAACTTTTGATCTGCAAACTTCATTTCAAATCGTGCAAATCGCTGTTTGCCATTGACAATAGGTACACTTACCCAATCTTCACCAATTAATGGTCTGGCATAACGTATAAAATCATCAGTAACATCAATTCTATTTGATGCTATCCAGTTTTTGGGGAATGCTCTTTCTGAGTTTGCTACCAGATCAAGTAATACTTTATCATAATTAACGTTGTAAATTAATCCTGGCTGTCGCAATATTGTAGACATATAACCTGATCCTTCGTCAGCTGCAATTACAACTGCATTTTGACCAATTTTATATGCTTCGTCCAGATCAACCGTCGATGCGTAAATCATGGTGTCCCGCTGATCAGTGCCGGAAACCTGTCCCCGGGCTTTGCCTGTGGCTTTCAGCCCCACATTGTTGAGATGATTCACCACAACCTGCTGCACTGTAAAATTGCTGGAACTAAAGGTCGTATGCCCAAAAGAATCTTTCACCGCTCCAATTTCGCCAACATCAAAACCTTCGCTGACAACTACGATACAGCGACCGCTTCTTTTTAATTCATCGTTTACATTATCTGTGAGTTCATTAAGTGATACTCCTGACTCTGGCATATAGATCTGTAAAGGCATTTCTCTGTCAGGATCAGCAAGACGGGCAGCCGCCGGAATGAAGCCGATTTTACGTCCCATGACCTGAATCACAAGCACCGGATCCGACGGACAGGAGCCCATATTTTCCTCGTTGGCATTCTGGATATTACAGGCCCAATAACGCGCCACACTGCCATAACCAGGTGTGTGATCGATCAGTTTAAATTCCGAATCACCTACGTCATTATCAATGGTTTTGGACACACCGGTCGCAATCAGGTCCAATCCCTTTTCGTGTGCGAGTTTTGCGATTTTATTGGCTGTATCCATAGAATCATTACCACCAATATAAAAGAAATAACCGATATTATGAACTTTGAGCACCTCAATGGTTCTCTCAAAATCTTCTTCCTGATTGGTTTTTAGTTTGTAGCGGCAGGTGCCAATGGAACCGGCTGCGGGTGTGGTTCTCAGAAGAGAAATTTCCTCAGAATTCTGAGCCGAAATATCAATCAGTTCTTCTTTTAAAACACCTTCAATTCCATGCCAACCGCCGTAAATGGTTCTGAATTTATCCGGAAACATTTTGCATGTCTCAATGATACCTTTCAGGCTGTTATTAATCACTGGCGAGGGACCGCCGGACTGTGCAATCAGAACATTTTTATTTTTCATAACCTTACCTCATTGTCACACTTATTTTGTAAAGGGATCATCTTTGAGACGATAGAGCATTTCTCCTGCTTTTGGAACGTAAAGAATACCTTCGTTTTCTCTATTTTTCCACATATCAACGTCGATATCATCAGGATTCATATAGCCCAGATTTACCTGGTGACAGATCTCTTCGGGAATTTGAGTTGCCAGGGTCACGCAGATCCTGGATTTTTCCACACCGTTTTCATAGGTGCCGACACCCCGGACATGCGTGGAATGGGCCATAATACCGCCCGGAACATTTTTGAATTTATTCATCTGTTTGAGAAAATAGGGCAGAGAATGATACCCGATTCTCTTAATCCATTCTCCATGGGTTACAGAGATTTCTTTAATATGCGGAGCGTAGATGATCAATTCTCCATCATCGGCAACAACAGGTTCCATCTTATACATACATTTAGCGCCTACCCAGAGATCATCGTACATTAACGGAGCTTTAGACAGAATGCGCTTGTAGGGTTTATTCTTGTAGATAATATGAAGTTTACCCGATAATTCGGAGGCTTTTTCCCAGGCTGCTTCCGGGGAGCCGAAATATAAACCCGCTAAATCATTCTTTCCTTTTGCTACCATTGAAAAGGCGTATTTTTCAATATTTACGAATTCCGCAGCTTTATCCACTATAGCACGAACCGGTGTATAAGCATTTCCGATAATTCTCGGGCTTGTTATCAGTGCTCCGAGCCAGTGAAACATATCAATGATTTCAGGGCCGGATATTCCCGGAAAGAGATATTTATTTCCGCCGGAGAATCCCACTACTTCATGGGGAAATGTCGGACCCACGATAAAAAGCTTATCATAGTCAAACACGATCTTGTTAATCGAGACATCCACTGCCTCACTTATCAATCCATCGGAAATATCTTTTACTTCATCCGCAGTAATAGTTCCGATTTTGACTAGTTGACCCTTTTTTTTCCAGTGATGGTTATAAAACCCGGCTTTTTTATACGTTGTGCTTCTTGCTTTAGCTGTAATTCCGACCCGTTGATTGATAGCATCATCCGACATTGGAGGATGGGTTCCAAGGGCTACAATAAAATCAAGCTTGGCAGCTGTGTGAGCCGCAAGATCATAAATAGCCTTGAACATTTTATCTACAGGTGCAGACCTGGTATGATCGGGTATGATAAAAAGTAGTTTTCTATCCTGGATATCAACCGATGAAAATGCTTCCCGGCATATTTCGAATATCTCATCATCAGATAAAAAACGATCGGTGAATCCCTGTCCCGTTGTCATGGATTTTTTTAATTATTATAGGATGTTGATACTGTGTCCCCACCACGTCCGGTCCAGTTTGTATGGAAAAATTCACCACGTGGTTTGTCAACGCGTTCATAAGTATGAGCGCCGAAATAGTCGCGCTGTGCCTGAAGCAGATTTGCCGGAAGTACTTCGGATCTGTAGCCATCAAAATAGGCCAGAGCAGAAGAGAAAGCCGGAACAGGAATACCGTTTTGAACAGCTGCTGCAATAACTTCTCTCCAGGCATCCTGGTTTTCGTGGATGATGTTTTTGAAATAATCATCAAGCAGCAGATTTGACAAGTCCGGTTTTTTATTGAAAGCTTCTTTGATATTTCCGAGGAATTGGGCTCGAATAATACAACCGCCACGCCACATCAGGGCAATTTCACCGTAATTCAGATCCCAATTGTACTCTTTTGCAGCAGCTTTCATTAACTGAAAACCCTGGGCATAAGAACAGATTTTAGAGGCAAATAATCCTTTGCGGATTTTTTCAAGAAATTCTCTTTTATCACCTTTAAATTTAACTTTTGGTCCTTGAAGTAGAGCAGAAGCCGCAACTCTTTCTTCCTTGATGGCTGACATTGAGCGGGCAAATACTGCTTCAGCAATTGTTGCTGTTGGAGTTCCAAGATTTAATGCTTCCAGACTTGTCCAGCGACCGGTTCCTTTTTGTCCGGCTGTATCCAGGATAACATCAACCATTGGTTTTCCGGTTTCGTCATCGGTTTTTCTAAGAATATCTCTGGTAATTTCTATTAAATAACTGTCCAGTTCGCCTTTGTTCCATTCGGCAAATACTTCTGCCATTTCCTGATGAGACATACCAAGAACATTTTTCATTATGGCATAGGCTTCAGTAATCATCTGCATATCGCCATATTCAATACCATTATGAACCATCTTTACAAAATGTCCGGCGCCGTCATTACCAATCCATTCACAACAGGGAACATTTCCTTCAACTTTAGCTGATATTGCCTGAAAAATCTCTTTTACAAAATGCCATGCTTTTGCTGAGCCGCCGGGCATAATGGAAGGTCCGAGCAGAGCCCCTTCTTCACCACCGGAAACACCTGTTCCAATATAGAGAAGACCTTTTTCTTCAACATATTTTGTGCGTCTTATTGTGTCTGGAAAGTAGGAATTTCCACCATCAATAATTATATCACCTTCTTCCAGATGAGGCGTAATCAAATCAATAAAATCATCCACCGGTTTGCCTGCTTTTACGAGCATCATAACTTTTCTTGGGCGTTCAAGGCTGGCAACAAGTTCTTCAATGCTGTGACAACCTTTGATATTTTTCCCTTTGGCGCGACCATTGATAAAATCTTCAACCTTGCTGATCGTGCGGTTAAACACCGCAACGGAATATCCATTCCGCTCCATATTCAGCACCAGATTTT
>JAHIOG010000311.1 GCA_018895675.1 bacterium | reverse complement strand
TTATCAATGATGACCTGTCCCAATTTGATGACGCCAAGGTCTTCCGCCAGACGAATGATGCTCATGGCGATCCGGTTTTCCGCATCGCTTAAGGACAACCCCTCAATTTGCTGATCGGATTTTCTCAGACGAATAGCCAGTTCCTGAAGCAACGCAATCGCGATCTTCGGATGTTTTTCCAGCAGATCCAGAAAATCCCCTCTTTTCAGGACAAACACTTCCGAATCCTCAAGCGCAATCACATTGGCTGAGCGGCTTTCACCGTCAAAAATAGACATTTCGCCAAAAAAGTCGCCTTCTCCCAGGATCGACAAAATCACTTCACGTCCATCATCACTCAGGCGCGTGATTTTCACGCTACCCTGATTAAGAATAAAAAGGGTGTCTCCCACATCCTCTTCCATCAGGATCATGTTATTTCGTTTATAGAGGCGTTTTTGTACTAAACTGAAGATTTTGTCGAGAATCTCATCTTTCAGATCTGCAAATATTGGAATATTTTTAAGTAAAGAGTCATTCATACTGTTTTATCTCCGTTAAAAAATAGTGGGCATCGTCTAAAAAAACAAGAAAAAGTTTCACAGCTTAAATCTTGTCCTTCGATTCAGCTTTTTCCTTAGTCGATTCTTTTGTTTTGGTAAACTTTTTAAGAAGACCCGGAACCATATCAATGACTTTCGCCAGGCTGCGGTCTTTCAAACTGTGTACTCGCACGTTATCATCTTCGATTATGATAATCGCCACCGGTTCGATGATTGCGCCGCCGCCGGTACCGGTTCCCCTGTCCTTATCGTCCTTTGATTGACTACCGCCGGCACCAAAACCGAAGGAAATTTTTGTAACCGGAATGACAGTGGATTTACCTGCCTGGATCGGTTTGCCGATGACGGTTTCCGAATCAACCAGATCTTTCAGTTTTCCTAACAGCGTATCTATCAGATTTTCAACCATTTCGAACCTCCTTTTTTCTCGCGAATTCGTCGCTTATAGTTTTTATATGCAAAAATAAGAATTGGAATATATTTATACAAATGAATTAAACCGTCAATTTCAATTTTTCCCCAAATTCCGAGTTTTGTAAAATTCGCCCGTATGATTATCCGTTTCAAATATTTAGTGGTATATCTGAACATATAATAGGTCGAAAGAAAGAGACCTGTCGCGGCGGGATTTTTAAAACCGATGGACATATCTCCGTCAATTGTCTTAAAATGAATCGGTTTCATAATTTTGGGCGCTACTTTTCCGGCAAATGAAATCCAGTCAATTGCCGATAATTTGGAAGAACCCTTTTTCTCTTTTTTCTTTGGTTTTGGTTTTTTTGCCGGCTCTGCGAGAGATTTTTTCCAAACCGGTACTCTCAACATAAGCAATGCCACTGAAAAACTGATAGTGTTGTTCTCCCAGCGAAGAAAAAAACGTAAAAATCCGTAGATGAATGATACACCGGCTCGCAGCTGTTTTTGATCATCTTCAAACGTCCCGTTGACCTTGAAACGGGTCGGAAAAATAAGTATCAAGAGAAACAATCCCAGAAGCGAAGCAAATATGGTTAGGATTATTTTTATTATCAAAATCAGCATCAAGAGTGTTTTTTCCATTGATATTCAGGATTGATATAAATAAATTTGCAAACTGTTTGAAAACTTTGGAAAGGAGTTTAATGAGCAAGAATTTATCAGTCCAGAAACGGGTTCGCCAGGCAGAAAAAGCCAGACTGCGTAATAAACATTACAAATCTTTAATGAAAACAATGGTAAAGAAGGTACGAGCTGCCAATACCAAAGATGAAGCAGAAACTCTCTTCCGCGAAGCTGTTTCAATAATCGACTCCATTGTCGGTAAAGGTATTATCCATAAAAATAATGCAGCCAATAAAAAATCCAAACTCGCTGCTCACGTCGCAAAATTAGCGTAATTTATTTTAATCAACTCTATTCAACTGTCTGTCCTGTAGTTCGGAGCTTCCTTGCTGATCTTAATATTGTGGGGATGGCTCTCCTGAATCGAGGCAGACGTTATTTTTATAAATTCGCCCTTCTGCTGTAACTCTGAAATATTCCGGGCGCCGCAATAACCCATAGATGCCCGCAATCCACCCATCAGCTGATGTACCGTATCGTGCAAAGGACCTTTGTACGGCACAATTCCCTCAATACCTTCGGGAATAAGTTTTTTCATATCTTCAGAATCCTGAAAGTAGCGGTCTTTGCTGCCTTTTGCCATTGCCGTAATCGATCCCATACCCCGGTATGTTTTATACACACGTCCCTCGTATAAGATTGTTTCGCCCGGGCTTTCATCCATACCAGCCAGAAGCGATCCGAGCATTACAGTGCCGGCGCCTCCGGCAAGGGCTTTGGCAATATCTCCCGAATAGCGGATGCCACCATCGGCAATAATGGGAACACCGGCTTTTTCGGCTTCCGTTGCACATTCAATAATAGCCGTCAGTTGAGGAACTCCGACTCCGGCAATGACCCTTGTTGTACAGATAGCGCCGGGACCAATTCCAACTTTAACCGCATCAGCGCCAACATCGAGTAGAGCTTTCGTTGCCTCCTTTGTTGCCACATTACCCGTAATTATATCAATTTGAGGAAATAATTGTTTTAATTTTTTTAAAGCTTTTACTACGCCTGATGAATGACCATGAGCGGTATCAACTACAAGCACATCCACTTCTTCCGCGATGAGCCGCTCCGCCCGTTCAAGAAAATCACCGGAAACCCCCACGGCAGCGCCAACCCGCAGACGTCCGAGAGCATCTTTGACAGCGTTCGGAAATTTCTTTTTCTTCAGAATATCTTTAACGGTAATCAAGCCTTTTAATCTGCCTTCATTATCCACCACCAACAATTTTTCAATCCGGTGGTGCTGCAGAATTTCTTCCGCCTCTTCCAGGGTGGTCCCAACCGGTGTTGTCACTAAATTTTCACTAGTCATCCGTTCGGAAATAAATTGATCAAGATTTGTCTCAAAGCGGATATCACGGTTAGTTAAAATACCTGTTAACTGACCATTATCAACAATTGGAATCCCGGAAATGGAATATTTTGTCATAATGTCGAGAGCTTTACGAATAGTATTGCTGGAAGACAGCGTTATGGGATTGACGATCATACCGCTTTCCGACCGCTTGACACGGCCCACTTCGGAAACCTGTTCGGCAATCG
>JAHIOG010000310.1 GCA_018895675.1 bacterium | reverse complement strand
TTCCTCCGGGGCATTATCAATACTGTCAAATGTACGGACCTGGGCTAAGCCCTGCTGGTTCAAGATCAGCGTCATCGCTGCCGTTAACGTCGTCTTCCCATGATCTACATGTCCTATCGTACCTACATTCACATGGGGCTTCGTACGCTTAAATTGTTCCTTCGTCATGGGGTCTCCTTTTCGATTTTATTCAAATTATAAATATCATTGATCTGACGATTTTTAAGTAACAATGAGAATCTTTTTCAAGTACTGAGCCCACGACCAGGGTTGAACTGGTGACCTCATCCTTACCAAGGATGCGCTCTACCAACTGAGCTACGTGGGCGTTTAAAAATCATTTTATTCCTTTGGCTCTGGTGACCTTCCCGAACCGTCGGGACAATCTACCAACTGAGCTACGTGGGCGTTTAAAAATCATTTTACTCCTTTGGTTCCGGTGACCTTCCCGAACCGTCGGGACAATCTACCAACTGAGCTACGTGGGCATTTATAATCCATAATTCTGACTTCAAAATTTCAAGAGAGCGGGTGAAGGGGATTGAACCCTCGTCACCGGCTTGGAAGGCCGGGGCTTTACCACTAAGCTACACCCGCAAAGAATGTGGGCCGGGATGGATTCGAACCACCGCAGGCATTGCGCCGGCAGATTTACAGTCTGCTGCCATTAACCACTCGGCCACCGACCCATTGCTTATTTTAAAATGTATTTTAGGGGAAAAATGTGTACTGTTTTGAAAGATGTAAACCATTTGACATAGCGAAAGCACAGACTCTCTCCCAAAAAACCCCTCGTCACCCAGGCCTTGGTAATCGTCAAATCTCCATTTCAAAAACCACTTTCAATTCATTGAGCCACCAGCAGGGATCGAACCCGCGACCCGCTGATTACAAATCAGCTGCTCTACCAGCTGAGCTATGGTGGCGTTCGATTTTCAAGGTAGCAGATTCTCAACCACAACCCTCCCGACAAATCGGATATTCTTCCCGCCAAACTATAGTGGCAAACTCTGAAAATAAAAAAGCCTTGGAATTTAATACATAAATTTTAGATATCAATAGAAAAATTCTACTAAAAAAGAAATTTTTATTTATACTTGGAAATTTATAAGTTTACTAATGTTATTCTATTAGAGCAGGAAAAAATATGTCAATTTTAGTCACCGGTTCAGCAGGGTTTATCGGATTTCACCTCAGTAAAAAACTACTCGAAGATGGCATCGAAGTCATTGGTTACGATAGTGTCAATAACTATTATGATCCGACACTGAAGGAAGCCCGCCTTAAAATTCTCCAAGAATTCGATTATTTTACGTTTTACCGGAAAAACCTCTGTGATTTCGATGCTCTTGAAATAGTGTTTAAAAATCACTCCATTAAAAAAGTCTGCAATCTCGCCGCCCAAGCCGGCGTTCGCTACTCTCTTATAAATCCTTTTGCTTACCAGAAATCTAACATAGAAGGATTTCTCAATATCATTGAATTGTCAAAACGGGCAAAAGTTGAAAATTTTGTCTATGCATCCAGTTCAAGTGTTTATGGTAATAACAAGAAATTGCCGTTTTCCGTTTCAGATAATGTCGACCATCCGATTTCACTCTACGCCGCTTCGAAAAAAGCCAACGAACTTATTGCCCACACCTATTCCCATCTGTATGAATTACCGACGACAGGACTGCGGTTTTTTACCGTTTACGGACCTTATGGACGACCTGATATGGCGTTGTTCATTTTCACAAAGAAAATTCTCGCTGGTGAACCTATCGAAGTTTATAACCACGGCAACATGAAACGGGATTTTACATATATCGATGATATTATCAGCGGAGTTATTTCCGCGCTGAATCATCCATTCGATTATGAAGTTTTTAATCTCGGCAATCATCGCAGCGAAAACCTGATGGATTTCATTGGACTGATCGAAGAAAACCTCGGTAAAAAAGCCGAAATTAACTTCTTGCCGATTCAACCCGGCGACGTTCCCGAAACCTTTGCCGATATCGACCATGCCAGGAAAAAATTGGGCTTTGAACCAACTACAACAATTGAAGTGGGAATAAAGCGTTTCGTTGATTGGTATAAAAATTATTATTAAACAACTAAGAGAATCTTATGTCACCTTATCATGACATTTCCAAGGACGCTATGCGTTCACTTTTTAATGATTTTTCGTCGCTGCATCTTCTGATCGCAGGCGATCTTATTCTGGATCATTACATCTGGGGTTCCGTTGATCGAATATCACCGGAAGCGCCGGTGCCGGTCATTAATGTCGATAAAAAGGAAAGCCGCCTGGGAGGAGCCGGAAATGTAGCGGCTAACCTTGCCGGTCTCGGAACAAAAGTAACCCTGGCCGGAATCTGCGGCAAGGACGGTTATCAAGATATTTTATTGGAATTATGTCACCAGAAACAGATATTACCGCTTTTAAGAGAAATTGACAATCGTCAAACCACCGTAAAATCCAGGATCATTGCCCAGCATCAGCAACTTGTTCGAATCGATGAAGAAAATCGAGAACCTGTCCCTGCTGACATTTCAAATCGTCTGTTAAAGGATATTCGACAAAATGCCGGAGAATATGACGGAGTCATTTTATCCGATTATAGAAAAGGTCTTCTCACAGATGAATTAATCGCAGAGATACTGAAAATCTTCCCGGATAAACCTGTTATTATCGATCCCAAGGGATACGACTATAAAAAGTATCACGGAGCAACCGCCATCAAGCCAAATCGCAAAGAATTTGCCAATGCCGTCCGGCATCCTGAATTATCAGACGAGGAGATCGAACAATACGCCCGCAAACTGGTTGCCGATTTACAGCTGAAGGGAATTGTCATCACTCTGGGCGAGGATGGTGTTTTCATTCTGGATGAAAACCGGGAAAGTTTAGTCATTCCGACGAAAGCCCGGGAAGTCTATGACGTCAGCGGCGCCGGCGACACCTTCATCGCGGCATTTACTGCGGGATTGATCGTATCCAACGATTGGTTCACTGCCGCAAAAGCCGCCAACCTGGCGTCCGGTGTAGTGGTTGGGAAAATCGGTACCGCAACCGTTACGATCGACGAAATATTCAATAATTATGGTATTTAGCATCTAAATTTTTAAATTTTATGTTCCTTTTAACTTCACGACTGCCCTCTAATTGAACATGTGCAAAAATTGCACATGTTGACTTTTTGCTAAACTCACCGTCATTATATATGTTCTTTAAGTGTTTGGTTATCACACTTCTGTCAACGCCAAACAGATCGGCAATTTTTTGCTGCGTAAGCCAAACTGTTTCCCCCCGTACCAGAGCTTCCAAACGAACATCGCCTCCCGGATTGGAGTACAATAAAAATTGACTTTCATGGGGAATTATATTGCTCATTTTTTTCCTCTATTTCTCTTCGTGTATTTCCTGCAATAGTACAATTTAGTCGGGCATTGGAGCGCGACAGCAAAACGGGACTTGGTGAGATATTGCTTGTTCTTCATGTATTTATGCGTGATTTTTTCTCAATTATTTTATATTAATCGTTTCACAAGCTTAAGAGATCGCTGTGTCTTTTAAATATTTTAGGTTTTTTATAAATCTCATATAACGTTTGGCGGTATGGCAAGTGCCCAACTTGTCAAACTATTATTATGTAAGTAAATTTGTAATTAATTTCAAATATACCATTTTTCTATCCAACCGCTACAAGGGCATTTGCTATACAGCATGTTAGAGTAAGTTTAATTCATTCCTAATTAAACTTTTCGCAATCTTGCTCAATAGTTCTTTCAATTCACCTGCAAAAACTATTTTTACATTGCTGTCATTTGAAGCAAGAACCATATTTACATTCTTTGATGCACGAGTAATAATCACCCATTTATCTATTAATTTTAAGTTTTCACTTTCCCAATAATCATCAGCTTTATTTATTTGGTCAATGACATCCTTTCCGACGACTCCTTCATAGTCCTTTACTTGTATGGCGATTGCGTATTCGTAGTCAGATAATAAAGAAGGAAGTTTGATTAATATATCTGTACCATGTTTTTTTTCTTTTTTTCCGCCCACATGTTCAATCTGGTAAAATGGAAACAATTCTTTCAAACCATTTACCAGTGCAAATTCCCACTCTTCTCTAGTAAATTGTTCCGTAAATTTATCATATAGTTTGTTTGTGAATTTTTGGTCGTCAAATACTTCATTAAAAACATCAACAACTAAACTTGATAATCTACTGGGAATATCCTGTTTTTCTACTAATTCACTATCAGAAACACTTAATAGAATTTCAACATCTTCTGAATAGTGATTTATACTCCAAAAACGTGAGGGATTTTTAAGTGTCGAACGTAAGTTGCCTGTCACATTCTCATTGTTTCTTGTAAATCTCTTAATGTATTTTGCAGGGAATATGTGACCGTAATCCCCGAGTTTTTTATCTATGTTAAACTCGTATCCTTTTGACCAGTCTTCTGTAGCTTCAACAATAGCGACCTGTCCCCAGTCTGGAAGTCGTGGTATAAGCAGAATATCTCCTTTCTTAACTTTTTTAAATATTGGTCGATTTCTGCCTGCACCTTCATCCATTTCGAATTTTCTAAGATCTTGTCTTTTGTCCCATCCCCAACCTTGTCTGAGCCTTCCGTTTTTCAGCTCATCCCAAAAAAACTTAATTCTATTTTTGTCTATTCGGTAACACCAATAATTTTTATTTGCCATGTCTTTTCCTCCTTTAAAATGTGCTCTAACATCTGTGTACATTCATGGTGTTTATTTTACCATATCGATTGGTTTTCATACTCTGTTTATGCTCATCACTCATCACAACTAATTCAATAACGTTTGAATATAGATAATCACTCTCCCCATGTCAAGCAATATACCATTATACAATATTTATCGGCTCGCGATTCATTTTCTACAATTTTTGCAGATCACCAATTGCTTTCACGCTTATATCGCTGAACATCCTAAAAGCCTGGCTGATATTTGAGTCATAACAATTTTCGGCGATATAATTATCTATCTGCTCAAGTTTCATTAAATATATGGCATTTAGAGCCATGATTTTTTCAGTTTCGCTCGTTGTAGTGTCAATTATTTCAGGCGTTTTCTTATCAATATTATTTAAAATTTCCATCAATTTCTTGTAATTCATTCCAAATCCTTTCTAACCTGTTTAATTCATAAATCTTGCCACTTCCGTAGGAATCCCTTCGGGAAAAGACACTAAGGCTCTAAGAATTAATAAAATGTAGATATTGAAATATACGAAACAAATCAAAATTTATACCTTGCCTT
>JAHIOG010000309.1 GCA_018895675.1 bacterium | reverse complement strand
ATTCTATCGGCAATATTAAAGTAATTTGCTAAGTTTTTTCTTCCATCATACCATTTATACAACGTATATGGTCGGTCAACCCAGTAGAAAGCATAGGTGATTGCTCCTTTTGGCAATGATAGATTTGATACAGTATAGGGTTTTTTAAGGACATACTTGAGGATTCCAAATTGATAATCCGTGTAAATTAATTCACACTCGAAAATCCGCTTCCCTCCTGCCAGAAGATATTTTATTTCCAAACACTTATTCATTTTATACCGGACTTTTCAAATTAAAAATACAGGTGTTCAATAAGTATCTTGATTCCGATTCCAATCAGAACGATTCCACCAAAGATCTCAAATCTCCTCCCAAAATAGCACCCCAGTTTGTGACCAATTAATAAACCAATCGCCGAAATGAAAAAAGTAATTAATCCGATAATTAACACGGGAGTGATAATATTTAATTTTAAAAATGCAAATGTAACGCCTACGGCTAATGCGTCGATACTCGTCGCAACAGAGAGCATAAACAGAGTTTTGATATCTGATGGATCTACAATCGTTGCGCACTCTTTCATTATAATTGCATTATAAATCATACGGCTGCCGATTACCAATAATAAACCGAAAGCGATCCAATGATCAAACCGTTCGATGTATGCGCTAAATGTTCGGCCGATACTCCACCCAATTATCGGCATTATTGCCTGAAACATACCGAATGAAAACGCTATTTTCAGAGCTTTCCACCGTTTTGGCTGAATGATTGTAAATCCACAGGTGATCGATACGGCAAATGCGTCCATAGCCAATCCCACAGCGATAAAGAAGATTGATATGAAATCCATTGATTATTTTTCCTGGTTCGGATCTTCTATCTGAAGAATATTTCCGTTTTCGATTAATTTCTCTTCCTGAAGATCAACATTTGCGATCTTTTCAAAAGAGCTTGAAATCTTTTTTGTTGATGTATGGATTTCCTTCACATCCTTTTGAACCGTATCGATATGGTTTGACAGTTTATCCCAGCGTACGCGGTAACGCTTGAAATCTTCTGATAGTTTTACTATTTCCTGCTGAATAATATCGGCAAATTTACGTCTTTCGATATCGTATAAAACATTCTGAAGTGTATTCAATACAGCCATAAATGTCGTCGGAGATGTTATCCATATATGCCTTTTTTGAGCATAACCGACCAGATCTTCATGATAAGCATATAACTCAGCAAATACTGCCTCTGCCGGCAGGAACATCACGGCATGGTTGGCTGTCTCTCCAGGAATTATATATTTATCAGCAATATCATCAATTTGTTTTTTAATATCCTGTTTAAATAATTTTTCCGCCTGTTTACGAGTAGCTTCCGGTATTGTCTTGTCTAACATACGTTTATAGTTTTCAAGAGGAAATTTTGAATCGATCGGTACATTTCCGGTCGGTTCAGGAGCAAACAATATTGCATCAACCGTTTTTCCGTTGCTTAAAGTATATTGTGTTCTAAAAACCTTATCGTTTTTTTGCCCGAATACCGCATATAAAATCTGATTCAGTTGCACTTCACCAAAAACACCCCGACTTTTCTTATCGGTCAGAATATCCTGTAATGACACAACATTTGTTGAAAGACTATCTATTTTTTTCTGTGCTTCGTCGATTTTTGCCAAACGTTCTATCACATTACTGAATGTTTCGTTGGTCTTTTTAAAACCTTCGCTCAGGTTTTCCTGGACTTTCATATTAATGGCGTCAAGACTTGTTTCAACTTTCAAAATAAGTTTATCAAAATCCTTCGTAAGTCCCTTCTGAAAAACATCTTTAAAACTATTTAAGTCTTCGGTAGTACTTTTACTGGATTCGCTCAGCGCTTTCGTCAGATCGGTCTTGAATACGCCAAATTTCTCGATTAATTCCTGAATCTGCGCCATTATTCTCTGAATAAAATCGGTAAATTGTTTTTGAACTGATTCCGCTATCTTCGCCTGTAAGAGATCAGGAAATAGCAGCAATTTTGATTCAAAAGACAGCGTTTTATCTTTCAACTCATTTAATACTTCAACATCCCGGGCACTTGATTTTTTCGCTAACTGCCGAATAACAATCACTTGCAGCAAGATAAGAAATAAGCCAATTATGATTATGATGGTTTCCATTTATATTCCTTCATTTCAATTTTCCTGACGATAAGATAACATTATTTTTACATAAAGTATATAAGACCGACTTTTATTGTATTGACTTAAAGTAATTTATTATAAGGACGTTATTATAACGTTAATTATCAATGATTACCCAATATGTTAAAGTACAGTCTTCTCGAGAGTTATTTTAATGAGTCAATCAACCATGAATGATATCTGTCGTCAACTTCGCTGCATTCAAGCGCTAATATTTCCGGAACCTCATAGGGATGTAGCGATTTTATTTCTTTTTTCAATT
>JAHIOG010000308.1 GCA_018895675.1 bacterium | reverse complement strand
GAAGTCTTTCAACAGTTAATAATCATTGATCCGAAGGTCATAGCGCTCATCATTACGGCGTATGGTACGACTGAAACCGCGATTGAAGCGACCAAGCTGGGAGCCTATGATTATATCTTGAAACCTTTTGATATCCCGGCCATGAAGACGCTGATCGACGAATCAATCGACTGCTCCCGGCTGATGCATACCAAGGTGATGCTGGAAACTGCTGCGGAAAAGGAGCTGCCAGGGGATCGAATCATAGGCAGAAATCCCCTGATGCAGGACCTGTACAAAATGATTGGACGGGTAACCGGCAGTGATGTCAATATCCTTCTACGCGGGGAAAGCGGAACCGGCAAGGAACTGGTGGCCCGGGCGATTTATCAGCACAGCAGCCGGGCAAACAGGCCGTTTATTGCTGTGAATTGTGCCGCCATTCCCGAATCACTTTTAGAGAGTGAACTCTTTGGCTACGAAAAGGGAGCATTCACCGGCGCTAACCGGCGTAAGATCGGTAAATTCGAACAGGCCAACGGAGGCACAATATTTCTGGATGAAATCGGTGATATGACTCTGGCAACCCAGTCAAAAGTCTTGCGCGTTCTGCAGGAAGGACGTTTTGAACACCTGGGTGGTGAAGAGAGTATTCAGGTCAACGTCCGGACCATCGCTGCAACCAACCGTAATCTGGAAAAAGCCATTGAGGAGGATCGTTTCCGCGAAGATTTATACTACCGGATCAAGGTTGTTACTATGACACTGCCCCCTTTACGACTGCGCCTGAATGATATCCCTGATCTGGCAAATTATTTCGTTACTAAGAATAAAACCGTAATGGGAAAACCGCAAATAACCTTATCTCCCGAAGCCCTCGCCGCAATGAATAATTACCACTGGCCGGGCAATGTCCGTGAATTGGAAAACATTATCAAACGTGCGATTGTGCTGTCAAAAAGTAATGTGATTTCGGCTGATTTGGTTATAGAAGAATTTCAGAAAAATGAAAAATCCACCAGGAAATTTGATATTCTGGAATCCTCCGAATTAAGAATCCATGAAAAAATGGTAAAATTCAACGGCAGTCTCTACAAAGAAATCATCTCAGAAACCGAAAAAACACTGATTACCTATGTTTTAAAACAGACCCACGGTAACCGCGTTCAGGCTGCCCGGATCTTAGGAATTTCCAGGGTCATGCTGCATAAACGGATACAGGAATTGGACATTGAGATAAAGTAATCATATCCTCTCTACTTCCGGCTACAGCAGAGAATAATCGGTTCTACCCTGTAAACGAATCAAACAACTGTAAATATTTTATACATTCAACCGGTTTATAACAGACTCGTTTCAGTCATATTAAACGATTAATATTATTAATGTTAAGATAGTGAATTGTTTCTGGCGCAGTTTTTGTCATATCGGAAAGGTCAGCAAAAGCGGACGTTTGTAATTGTTGTCTCTCTAAACCCAAAGGAAGCCTATGGAAACACCCTTATGAATAATAAAATACTGATCGTTGGGGATGAACCAGGTATTGATTTGGCGTTTGAAAAAATGCTGAAAGGTGAGCATTATCAAATGTTTACGTCCTCCCAGCCAAATGAAATATTCCATCTCGTCTCCAAACATCATCCCTCACTGCTGATACTAAATCTGAAATTGTATGGGAATTTCAGTGCGGAATTATTGGTCCAGTTAAAAAAAATATTTCCATCTTTACCAATACTTGCAATGACGACCTTTACCAATGTGCTCACCGAAAAATTAATCATGCAGCTGGGCGCCAGCGGATATATTCGCATGCCTTTCGACATTCATGAAATGCTGGTAAAAATCCGGCAATTCTCACAATACCAGAACGCCTGACCTATCACTACGGAGACTGTAATGGATCTGATTACCCAATATGTTTTCAAAACAAGCCTTATGGCCCAAATTATCCTGACTACACTGCTGATCCTGTCAATCATTTCCTGGGCCATTATCCTTGAGAAGACTTTTTTATTTCATCGAATCAAACGTCAGTCAAAAAGATTTTTAAACCTGTTTCACCATTGTAATTCTGTCCAGGACATTACAGAAAACCGTGATATTCTGGCGCTGTCGCCATATTTCCGTCTTTTTGAGAACATTAATGAAGAAATGGACCGGCCGGAAAAAATGAATGCTGCCAATTCCGGCTTGCTAGCGGATAATATCGTTGCCGCCGAGACAGAGAATAAAGTCAATACAATCATGGAGAGAACCATGACAGAGGAAATCGCCAGACTGGATCAGCACATGGTATTTCTGGCGACAACGGTCAGTGTCAGTCCGTTTTTAGGCTTGTTCGGTACGGTCTGGGGCATCATGTATGCCTTTATGGGAATGGGAATGAAGGGTTCTGCCGATATCACAACAGTAGGCCCTGGAATCGCCGAAGCCCTTATAACCACACTGGTCGGTCTGGCTGTTGCTATACCGGCGCTGTTTGCCCACAATATTTTCATCGGCAGTTTACGCCGAATTGATCGCGACCTGAATCTCTTTTCCGTGGATTTACCTCAGCAGATTATATCGAAAAAATAATATGAAACGCACGAACTACACCAGTATTTCTGAAATTAACGTCACCAATCTGGTGGACGTCACGATGGTGCTCCTGATTATCTTTATGATTACAGCACCCCTGATGCGAACCGGCCTGCAGGTCGAATTACCCGAATCGAAAATTAACGACCTGAAAAATAAAGAAGGCATCTCAGTAACAATAACCAGAGACGGCAGCATTTTAATTGAAAATGAAACTGTAAACCTTCAGCAAATGGGTAATTACCTCACTCGCAGATTAGCAACGGAAGGCAATTTGTTTGTCCTGCTTCATGCTGACAAATCGGTTTCCTACGGCAAGGTTATCAGTGTAATGGATTATATCAAACAGGCCGGCATTACTAATATCGGTCTGGTTCTTACACCCGGGAAAGACAAATGAGAATCGCTTTGCCCGTATCGATGATAAGTCATATTTTGATCCTGCTGGTTAGCCTGGCTCTTATGGCGAACCGGCAATATTTTATCCCGGTGAACCGTGACATTTTCCCGGTTGAACTGATCTATCTGCCGGCCATATCAGAGAAAGTAAGCTCCTTTACTCCACCATCTGAACCTAAACCGACCCCAAAGGTCATTCCTCAGAAACGGGAAGCGCCTCTGCCAATTATCCGCAAAGAAGAACCAACCGTAGCTATAAAAAAGATTGAACCGGTTGTGACGCCGGTGCCTGAAACTCCTGAAATTCCGGCCACTGTGACCGAATCGGTGGAAAACCCAGTTCCTGTATCCAGCGACATCCGCACAAATCAGATAAAAGTAGAAATCCAGGACTTTACGTTTACTTACTACCTTAATATCATCCATCATCGGATCCAGAAACAATGGAATCCTTCTTATCAGTCGCAGGCTGAAAATTCTACCATCAATACCATCGTCGGATTTACGATATTAAGAGACGGCACTGTAAGGAATATTGTTCTTGAAAAATCATCTGACCGGTTTTTATTCGATCAGGCGGCCCAGCGGGCAATTTATGCACTCGGGCAATTACCGCCCCTGCCCCAGCAATTTAACAATGACGAACTATTCGTACATATTCAATTTGAAGCAATAAGGTAAAACCAACATGAAATCAACATCGTTAACATTCAAGCTATTAGTGCTATGCCTGGTAATGCTGACAAACGGTTCCGGACAGAATGATGTCTATATGCGTATTCAGACCGAAAAGTACCAGCCCGTTTATTTGTATATTAAACCCCTGCAGTCAAAAGGTCACCCGGTAATAGCCAAGCAACTACAGAGTTATATCATCAGCGACCTGGAAAAAACCAAGTTCTTTAAAATCATACTTACACCCGATCCGGAGAAAATTCAGATGAACGATTCCGCATTGACCATCAACGTCGAAAATCTTCAAGCCATCAGTCGGGCT
>JAHIOG010000307.1 GCA_018895675.1 bacterium | reverse complement strand
CCATCCTCCTTGCGCACAGCGGGCACGGGCATGTGGATATGGCGGCTTATGATGACTTTCTGTCGGGGAAGCTCCAAGATTATGCCTATCCCGAAGAGAAGATCAAAGCGGCGCTGGCGCATTTGCCGCTGAATGGAAAGTGAGAAGGTGTGTATGACTGCGGAGCGGAGCCTCGCAGCCAGCAGGACAAAAGTGTTATTTGAGATAATCGTTTTTCTTCTTCTTTTACCTGGATGCAAAAGAAGCAAAACATCACGGCTGATTTTCAAAGGCCGGTTGTTGTCTTGTTTCGAGCTTGAACTCAGGAATAGTGTTTTTATTGACGGGTTCGAATTCTGCTACGGAGCGGAGCCCTGTAGCCAGCAGGACATCTTCCGTTGAATGGGAAATGAGCAACATTAATCTTTTTGAAGAAGGAATGAAAAAAATCTTTACACTAAACATTTTCGCAACTATATTTATACTGAGATGAAGACGAACCTTAAACATATGTTAATTTATAACCTTTATTTTACCGGGCGTAACCGGTCGGGTCCGTCGATTCTGAAACACTAAGACAAGCAAAACAGAATAAAAATCGCGGGCCTCAAAAAGACCCGCGTTTTTTTATACAGGAGTTTTGGAGCGCGTTAATGGAGAAACTGGAAAAATTGAGAGAGGATGTTCGGCAAATCGATCGTGATATCATCCGCTTGATCGGTGAACGCCTGGTTCTGACCCGCGAGATCGGCAATGTGAAAAAAAGCGCCGGATTACCGCTGTTGAATTATCAGGTGGAGAAAACTGTGATAGAGAATGCCCGCGCCGTTGCCGATGATCTCCGGTTGTCTCCGGATTTTGTGGAATCGGTAATGCAATTGCTAATCGGCGAATCCCGAACTCAACAAGAGCAGCTGCACTATTCCGGTTATCGTGGAGACAAAGAGACTATTCTAATTATCGGTGGATTGGGTGAAATGGGGCGCTGGCTGTCATCTTTTTTCGAGATACAGGGACACGAAGTGCTGATCTTTGATACTCGCCGGGAATCATCGGATTTTCAAACAGTAGCGTCGCTTGAAGCGGGTCTGAAGCGCGCCAGTTGTGCCGTGATTTCCGTCTCACTGGATGTTGTCCCCGATACAATAGAGCAGATTATTGCATTAGATTTTGAAGGTTTGATCTTTGACATTGCGAGTATAAAAGGTCATTTGGTCGAATCGATTAAAAAGGCACAGCGAAACGGCGCATTAATTACAAGTGTGCATCCAATGTTCGGACCTGAGACACGGACGCTTTCCGACAGGGTGATCTGTTTTTGTGACTGCGGCAGCGCTGAAGCCCTGAATCGCGCCAAAGCTTTTTTCCGGGATACGGCGGTACGCAGTGTTGATTTAGCGCTCGATTCTCACGATAAAGCGATTTCCTATGTGCTGGGATTATCTCACATTACCAATATTATTTTTATGAAGGTTTTGTCGGACTGTTCTTTTCAATATCCCGAGCTGAGAGACATAGCCAGCACCACCTTTTTATCTCAAATGATCACAGCTTCGAGCGTGATCAATGAAAACCCGGAACTTTATTTCCTGATCCAGAAATATAATCCGTTTAAGGAAGTGATCTACGAACGGATGGAACATGCAATGAAGGCAATGGTTGATTGTGTCCTGAACAATCAGCAGGAAGCCTTTATTCGGAGCATGCTGGAATCAAGAGCATGGTTAAATAAACCGGAATTGTCAAGAAAGGAGTAAGTTTTGATCATTACCGGTATTATCGGATATCCACTGGATATGACGCTTTCGCCAAGAATGCACAAAGCGGCGTTCGAGGCAAAAAACATTAACGGCGTCTACCTTGAGATATCTGTTGAACCGGCCCGGATAAAAGAGGTTTTAGACAGCCTCCGGGTGATCGGTTGCAGGGGAGTCAACGTTACAAACCCACACAAAGAAACGTTATTGCTCTTTCTCACAAAATTGTCTGAAGAAGCAAAAATGGCAGGCGCCGTTAATACCATTGTTTTTGACAACGATGACCTTATCGGTTATAATACGGATATTTTTGGACTGGAAACATTACTCCACAATTTAAAGATTGAATTACATGAAAGAAACATTTTATTGATCGGCGCCGGCGGCGCCGGCAGGGCGGCGGCTTACGTTATACGGTCCCTCAATCCAAAAACCTTTTATATTGCGAATAGAAATTTTCAAAAAGCCCGGCAACTAGCACAGCAATTCGATGCCACTGCCATAAATATTTCTAAACTCCACTCTCCTCTCCTCACGACAGATATGGTAATTAACGCCACATCTGTAGATCTCCAGGACGACGTAACCCCTTTCATGCAAAGGGGTTCGTTGTATGTGGACCTTAACTATAAATTTCCTCACAAAAAAAGGGATGGTATAACCATGGTCAATGGTCTGGAAATGTTGGTCCAACAGGGAGCCAGATCCTTTTCTCTCTGGACCGGAGAAGAGGCGCCCGTTGACGTGATGAAAAAAGCATTAGGATTGAATCATGATTAGAATGTTAACTGCCGGTGAATCTCACGGAAAAGGTCTCAGTGTTATCATAGATGGATTGCCCGCCGGATTGTCGGTGGATCAGGAATTTATAAATAAAGAACTTAAGCGCCGTCAAAAGGGATACGGTCGTGGGAAGCGTATGCAGATAGAATCCGATACAGTTGAGATATTATCCGGCGTGCGAAATGGAAAAACCATCGGCGCACCGATTTCACTGTGGATCAAAAACCGGGACTATGAAAACTGGAAAGACCGGATGAATGTCGGTCCGCTGGAAACCGACGAACCGGTTACGGCGCCGCGACCCGGGCACGCCGATCTGGCAGGCGTTCAGAAATTCGGTTTGTCCGATGTCCGAGATGTTCTGGAACGAGCATCCGCACGGGAAACCGCCGCAAGAGTGGCAGCGGGGGCGTTGTACAAACAGTTATTGAAGCAGTTCGATATAAAAATATTTTCTTATACTGTAGCAATCGGCTCCGTGGCGTCTGAAAATGCAACCCGCGGCAATGAAGAAGCGGAGTTTTCACCGTTGCGCTGCCGGGACGATAATCAGGAACCCGTGATGATGCAATTGATCGATAGAGCTTTAGAGGAAGGCAATACGCTGGGTGGTGTTTCGGAAATAATTGCTACAGGCGTCTGCCCCGGGCTGGGAACCTACACTCAGTGGGATCAGCGTCTGGATGCCCTGATCGCTGCTGCGATGATGTCGATTCCGTCGGTCAAAGGAGTCTTTATCGGTGATGATGACATTAATGAAAAACCTGGT
>JAHIOG010000306.1 GCA_018895675.1 bacterium | reverse complement strand
TGGAATATTCAGCTATTGCAGCAGTGTTACTCATAAACATTGTTTTTATAGTGTCTGTCCGTAATGTTGGTATTTTCGATAAATGGCAACTTGACTTATCCGGCAGTTGCCGGATGAGTTAAGTTGACTTATTTAAAGGAGTTAAAAAACTTAAGTCAAGTCAGCTAAAGCAAACTTAACTCAAGATTTTATAGTTTACGGACAGACTCTATATAATAGGATATCTTGATAAGAACCGGCATGATACTCGTGGAATCCCGAATTTTGCATAGACTGTTCCAATGCCGTAATTAGAGTTGTGATGCTCCTTTCGTTTTATTTCAATGCTTCAAAGAAGTCCGGGAAAAGGATTTGCTTACAATTTTGAAAATGATAAATATCTATGGAGTAACTTAGACATCCTCAGCACATATAAATGAACCATCGAGCTAAGCTAAAATTCTTTTTATTTTCTATTGTATTTATTAACTTAGTCATGTAATATGACTAAGTAAGAGAAGAGGTAAAAATGATACAAGTAAATATACACCATGCCAAAACTCACCTGTCAAAATTAATCCAACAAGCAATCGAGGGTGAAGAAGTTGTGATAGCGAAAGGAAATAAACCGATCGTCAAACTAATTCAGATAGTAAATTATCCGCAGAAGAGGAAAATAGGTTCTGCCCAGGGTAAGATTCATATGTCTAAGGATTTTGATGAGCCTTTAGATGATTTTGCGGAGTATATGAATTGAAATATTTATCCGATACTCATGCTTTGCTTTGGATAGTTGACCGGAATTCACAATTAAGTAATACGGCACGAGAGATATATCTAGACGAGGATAATGAGATTCTAATAAGTAGTGCCAGTATATGGGAAATGGCAATAAAGATAAGTTTAAAGAGGTTGATCATTCCTGGTAATTTACAGGAATTTGTAAAAGAACACGTCATTGGCAACAATATTCAGATTTTAAATATATCATTATCACACATATATAGACTGGAAACCTTACAATATCACCATAGAGATCCCTTTGATCGTTTACTAATTTCTCAAGCAATTGAAGAAAATATTCCAATTATCAGTTCAGATAATAGATTCGATCAGTACGGGGTAAACAGAATTTGGTAAGTTATTTCCTATAAAAAGTGCTGGCAATCGCATGCAGATAACTCGGAATGCTGTTCGATGAATTTGAAGTTAGAAGGGTTTTTGAAAGAATTGAGAACAAAAAAGGAAGCGGTTTTCCGTTCAGCGTCGCTGAGCGTTGTTCGTTATTCGATATAAAATATGGCATGAAATATAAAATATTTTTTAGTCCAATAGAAGAAGTTAATTATCTAAAAGATAAGGTGTCTGTTTTTATAATGCCGCTCCATATTTTTTTAATATATTTTATAAGGAATTTCTTATCATGAAAGAACATCAGGTTGTTATCACAGGTTTGGGTGCTGTTACACCGATTGGAATCGGCGTGATGGATTTCTGGGAAGGGTTAAAGGCTGGACGAAACAGCATCGCAAAGGTCACTCATTTCGATGTGACAGATTTTCGTTCGAAGCTTGCCGCAGAAGTGAAAGATTTTCATGCTGAGGAATGGATTGACAAGAAATCGGCAAAGCGTATGGATCGGTTTACACATTTTAGCATTGCCGCTTCTACAATGGCAATTGAAGATGCAGGATTGGATTCCTTCTCATTTGATAAAAACAGGGCAGGCGTCATCGTCGGCTCTGGTATAGGTGGTTCGCAGACGATTGAGGATGGGTATTCTCGCCTTTATAATCATGGACCCAAAGGATTACAGCCCTTTTTTGTGTCCATGCTGCTCGTTAATATGGCCGCATGTATGGTTTCTATTAAGTATGGCTTGAAAGGTCCGCTTTCTGCTCCTTGTGTCGCCTGCTCTACCGGCTCAAACGCCATTGGCGATGCTTTTCGAATTCTTCAGAGAGGAGATGCAGACATCATGCTTGCAGGAAGTTCCGAAGCAAGTATATACCCACTGGCATATGGAGGTTTTTGTGCCACACGATCCATGTCTCCAAATACTTGTGCCGAAAATGCCTGTAGACCCTTTGACAAGAACCGTGACGGTTTTGTGATGGGAGAAGGCGCCGGGATTGTTGTGTTGGAAAATTTAAAGCACGCTCTCAAACGAGGCGCCAAAATCTATGCTGAAATTGTCGGATACGGCAATACGGCCGATGCCTATCATTTTACGGCGCCTGAACCCCAGGGCGATGGAATGGTGCGCGTTATGCAAGCAGCGCTTCGGGATGCTTGTATGAACTCCCAGGAAATAGGGTATATTAATGCACACGGCACATCTACGGTTTTAAATGATAAAATTGAAAGTGCGGCCATCATGAAAGTGTTTGGTAAACATGCAAAAGTCTTAAAGGTCAGTTCAATCAAATCGATGATTGGTCATCTCATGGCAGCCGCAGGGGCAGTGGAATTTGTGGCTACTGTCATGAGTGTGTACACTGGTAAACTCCCGCCTACTATTAATTATAAAGAACCCGATCCTGACTGCCCGCTTGATTATGTTACCCAGGGTGCTGAATCGCTTGATTTGAAAGTAGCGATGAGCAATTCGTTTGGTTTCGGTGGAGGTAACGCCTGCCTCCTGATTAAAAAATATGGAGAATTGAATGGAAATTCCTAAACTACAAATCGGAAGTCTTACTGCAGACATACCCATTGTTCAGGGAGGTATGGGCGTCAGGGTTTCACTTGCCTCACTGGCTTCAGCAGTTGCAAACGAAGGCGGCATCGGCTCGGAACGGTCAAAGATCGTGAATTGCCCTATCGTGAGGCTGTTTTATTATGTCTTGACAATAAAATAATGAATGATTAAAATAGAATCACATGAATAGAAGTCCACAAAATGGGTTAAAAAGTTTGTCTATAGAGAAACCTTTAAGTTTCTTGATTAAGAAACTTTCTGAAAAAGTTTCTGCATGGAGAAACTTGTTTCCGGATAGAGAAACCTGTTTTAGGCGTAAATGTGCGGAATAAACATATGTTAGACACTATAAAAATATTTGAGTGATATTATGGAAAGCAAAATATCAACTGAGGATCTGCAAGGAAAACAAAAAGAAGTAAATTATTTTAGTGAACCAGATGTTTGCCCAATATGTCATTTTAAACTTAAACCAAAAAGATTTGAAATTGGTGTGATTAACAATAGCAATAATCTTCAAATCATGTTTCAATGCACTAATCAAGAATGTTTAAATCTTTTTATTGGTAGTTACGATAAAATAATGAAGATTCCCGGCAGAAAATATTATTCTTCAGCTGAATACATTTTAGCTGATGTAAATCCTAAATCCCCAGTTGAATTAGATATTTCAGAAGAAATAAAGAGTATTTCCCCTAAGTTCACCGAAATATATACAGAGTCATATTATATTGACTCCTTGAATGTTTCTAACCTGTTTGGATTAGGATTAAGGAAAGCACTAGAATTTCTTATTAAGGATTTCTGTATTGCTAAAAAACCAGAAAAAAAAGTATCAATTATAAAGTCATCTCTAAGTCAGTGCATAAATAACTTTATTGATGATAAGAAAATTAGATTATGCGCAGAAAGG
>JAHIOG010000305.1 GCA_018895675.1 bacterium | reverse complement strand
TTTGGGTTTTTACATATTAAACCAGAGTATTCACTGATCGAATTCATGGAAGACGAACAATTTTGGGATCGCTGGCAAACAACGGATATTAAGAATCTAATCAGGGAGTTTTCTAAGGATTCTCTATCACTATTTATTCTGATTAAACTATTTTACTCAGCTTTGACCGCTGCCGATTATTATGCCACGTTGGAATACATGGAAGCAAAGGAGTTCTCTTTTGAATTGATCAATGAAGTAAAATTCAAAGAAATCTGGAATAATTTTCACTGCCAAAGACAATTCGGAAATGATTTGAATTTTAATGTTGATATTGATCAGAGACGAGTGGAGCTGAGATCATTATCCATTGATGAGATTAAGTATCCGAACAAGTTCGATGCTTTAAATGAACTTAGATCGAAGATTAATGTCGAAGCAGAGGACCGATTGGAAAAAATTCTTGCTGAAGAGAGAAGTTCCAACGTCTATTTGCTGAATGTTCCAACAGGAGGCGGGAAAACCAATTTGTCTCTCCGTCTCGCATTGAAAATCATGGAGAGACGAAACATCCGGAAAATGTTTTATGTTTTTCCCTTTATCAATATCATCGAGCAATCCTTTGACGGATTGAAAAAATATATTGGTACTGAAAATATGGATCGTTTGGATTCTCGCTATATTGACCCAAAAGAAAAAGATGATGTTGATCCGAAGACGATTTATGCCAATTATATCAACAATCTTTTCTTCAACAAACCGGTTCTGTTTTTAAGTCATGTAAAGTTTTTCGATCTTTTTTTCAGAAACGATAAAAATAGTAACTATAACTTTTTCCAACTGGCCAATAGCGTTGTGATTATTGATGAGATTCAGGCTTATGATGATCAAGTCTGGACGGAAGTAACAGAAGTCCTGAATAGCTTTGGTATATATTTAAATACTCATTTTATCGTGATGAGTGCGACGTTGCCTCAGTTGCAGCGACTCACGGAAAATGGTCAATTCGCATCCATATTAATGGACGAAATGGTAACACAATTATTTAATCATCCTCTTTTTAAAAGAACACGAATTGTTCCAAGCAAGGGAATAAAAAAAGAAAAACTCGCAAAGGAGATTATTGATCAATCTGCTGAAAGTAATAAGGTTTTGGCTGTTTTGAATACTGTTAAGGATTCTCATAGCCTTTATCGTGAATTAGCAAAAGACAAAGATAAGAAATTGAAAGGTTTCGATCTTTTATTATTGAATTCCACAATTGTAGAAAAGAGAAGACAAAATATCTTAGAAGAATGCAGGAAAGATAAAAAAATAATTCTGATATCTACACAATCCATAGAAGCCGGTGTTGATATTGATTTTGATATTGGTTTTCGGGCTTATGCACCGATTGATAGCATTGTACAAGTAGCCGGAAGAGTAAATCGGAACAGTCAAAAAGAACTATGCCAGCTTATTGTTTTCAAAGATGATCAGTTCTCTAAAGTCTATTCCTCAGGAGCAAAAGCCAAGATTTCAAAGGAATTCTGCAATCAATTTTTTGATCAGGAAGAATTTGATGAATATAGTCAAATAACGGATTTCTATAGTGAAATCATTGAACAACTTCGGGAAAACAATGAGACTGAATTCTTAAAGAGTTCCCGGGAAAACATAGTCGATATGCGAAATCTGTTTTTCCGTAATATTAATGAAAGCGTTCATCTCATTAAGGGAGATACGATATCGTTGTTTATTCCTTATGAAGAAAAGGCTGTTGAATTATGGAAATCATATAAACAATTATTTGACAAAAAAGGTAGTATTGAAAAAACCGCTGAAATAAAGGCATTCGGAAAAAAATTAACGCCTTATGTTGTGAATCTATTTAACAGTTACACAAAGGCAGGGAGGCTCCGCAATGTTCTCGATTCGGAAATACAATACGGCTATTATTGCTGTGATGATTGGAGTGAATATTTCGAATATGAATCCGGTATAAATGTCGAGAAGTTTAAAAAACGGGTTGCAGGCAATCAGGCTGTTTTTCTATGATTACAAGTATTTCCGGCACCCAAATCGAATATTACTTCTTCTGCAAAAGGCAGTTATGGCTTTTTTCCCACCAGTTGAACCGCGAACAGGAATCGGATATCGTCATGATGGGCAAGGTGATCCACGAGGAGAGTTATGAGCGTGAAAAGAAGGAAATCCGCATTGGGGAAAATCTGGTACTGGACTTTGCCGACGTGCAGGCGAAGGTGATTCACGAGGTCAAGAAATCCAATAAAATGGAAAAAGCCCATGAATGGCAGCTGAAATACTACCTCTATTGTCTGCGGGAATTTGGTGTTGATGATTTCCGGGGAGAGTTGAATTATCCCAAACTGCGCAAGACGGTAAGCGTTGAATTGACGGAAGCGGATATTCAAAAGCTGGAAGAGGTTATCATGGATATTGGGCGGATCAATGCCGGATCGGCGCCGGAAGCAGTAAAGAAGAAACCCTGCCTGAAGTGCGCGTATTATGAGTATTGTTTTTGTTGAAGTAGGTTAATTTGTTGAAGTAGTTAAATTAGTTGAAGTAGTTAAATTGGGAAAATAGTTAAACAGGTAGGTTAGGAGGGACAGATGAGGGAGGATATTAAATCTTTGGATGTGTATACAGAGTCTTTGGTATTTTCAAATCTTATATGGCAGATATGCGCTGAATGGGACTATTTTGCTCGCAAGACGCTTGGGGTTCAACTCGTTCGTGCTGCCGATTCGATTTCTGCCAATATTGCCGAAGGCTATGGACGATTTCACTATAAGGAGAACCTGAATTTTTGTTATTATGCTCGCGGTTCCTTTGAAGAGATAAAAGATTGGATTCGAAAAGCCGTGACCAGGAACCTGATATCGGAAGAGCACAAAAACCAAATCGATCATTTTATGAGTCAGTTCCTTCCAAAATTGAATTCGTATATCAACTATATCAAAAAGCAAATTAATAAAAAGGAT
>JAHIOG010000304.1 GCA_018895675.1 bacterium | reverse complement strand
CTGGGATTTGAACTTGTCTTTTAAAATATCTTTCAGATGAAGAGGAGTGGTTGTGTTGCTGTTTAAGGGGACTTTGAGCTGATTAAAAAATGAGGTCCCTGCCTCAAAAAGATTTGTCTCGGCAAATATTTTTAAATTCATTTTGTTACCACAAACCATGTTATCAAATCAAAATTTTCCGGTTTGAATTTTTCTTCCAGTTTTTTTTCTTCAGTGGTTTTTTTAACATCCACGCCATTTTCAAACAGACTTTGTATTTCCTCCATGGCCTTTTGAGGTATCTGGCCTTTGATCCAGTCTTTGATTCTGGCGCTTAAAATATTTATGGCTTTTTGTTCGCCTTTTTCAATATCTTCTGGAACATAACGGGACTGGTATTTGTGTTTGCGCAGAATGCCAAGAATCTCCTTGTTGTTACTGTAAGTGGGATATCCTTTGGAATTTGAATATAAAAGAAAAAGCTCATTATAGGCATGGGTTTCTGCTTCATCAGGTTTGGCCGGATATCCGAGCAAAGCTATGATGCCGTCGGGCAGTTCAGGATACTGCTCGTCCGGCAAAGCTTTAAAACCGGTAAAAATGCCGTTTGGCATTCTTTCAAAAAACTCTTTATTCTTTTGAAACATTTCAAAAAGTTCCTGACGAAACTGCTCTAATGAAAGATCGGTTAGCCCTAAAGTCTCGTCGCTTGTTTCAACATCATCCCATGTGACCTGAAGCTGCTCGAGCATTTTTTGGGCCTGCTTGCTTAAGATCGGATTGTCTTTGGTCATTCTTTCCACTTCCGGAGTCATTTTATCATCGATTTCAGTGCCCACAATGCTCATTAAAGCCATCCGCTTTTCCACCCGGTCTTTTAATCTCAGATAATCCTCATAATCCTTTCCGGGCCAGAAATTAATCCCCATCACGGTTTTATTTGGCGAGCCAAGGCGGTCAATCCGGCCCATACGCTGGATAAGCCTGACCGGATTCCAGTGGATGTCATAATTGACCACGCAGTCGCAGTCCTGAAGATTCTGGCCTTCGCTTAAACAGTCTGTGGCAATAAGGATATCTATGGGATTATCAATCTTTCTCCAGGTAGCCTGATCATATTTTCTGATAACTTCTTTCCATTCCTCAAAGCTTGCCGGCTTTTGAAAAATGTCTGGATCATTTCTGTGGCCCCTATCGTAGAGATATTCCCAGTTTCTTTCATTGTACAATTTTGTATAAGGCGCAAAACGCTGGAGAATTTCATTAAACCTGGCTCCTCTATAACCGTCATCTGTTTCCGACTGGGAGCCTGAAACACAGGCGATTTTTGTATAACCTCTTTTTATGAGTTCTTGGAAAAGATACTGGGCGGTGTCTTTGAAAACCGTAAATATCAGCACTTTCCTGTTGGAGCGTTCTTTTCTCTTTTTTTCTATATGCCAGACAAGTTTATCCAGTTTGTTGTCAGTATTTTTATTTTCAACAAGTTCCTGTTCATAAGCTTTGAGATTTTCTTTCAGAATTGTAAGCTTTGAAATGTCTTCTTCAAGATGCTTTTTAAAATGGTCAATATCGGTAATAGTTGAAAGCAAAACAGGATTTTTTTTACCCAGGCTCAATTCTCCGGGCAGATCCGTATCCTCTTCCATGCCGGAGGCAGCATAGTCCATTGCCGCCTGTTCCAGATCTTCAATAACCTCCTCATCGACAATCTCTGGTTCCATATCTATATTCTGCTGTGATTCAATATAGGTGTTTACTTTTGAGAGAGCTTTTTCATGATGATTTAAAATATTTTCAACCGTATTTTTAAATGAAAACCAGCTTGATTCCAGACGTTTCATAAGCAGTATAAACATCATTTTAACAAGAAATTTTTCTCTTTGTCTTGGGTCTTCAAGAACACTGACCGGTTTTTCATCGGTTATGTATTCAGACGGCCTGTATGCAGTGAGGTTGACTTTAATTGCATCCAGAATATCATCGAACGTTTTGAGGTTGCCGATGTTTTCAGGATTTATATATTCGTTAAGCGGGGTTTCTTTTGCCGGAAAAGACATGGCTCCTAATTCATTTTCAATCAATTTCCTGGTGCGGGCTACAATTAACGAATCGGTCAGGTCAAAAAACTTCTGCGGAAGGATCTGAATAAAATCTTTTATCTTTCTGTTTTCCAGGTTTTGCCAGTTTTTGTACTCTTTCTGAGCGCCGGCAAAAATATTCTGCAAACTTTTAATGCCGATTTCGCTCTCTCTGAAACCTTCGTCAAATCCTTTTTTGATCAGTTTAAACTGATTACGGATGTCTGTCAGCCGGTTGTTGATAGGAGTTGCGGAAAGCTGTAATACCTTAACATCTTTATTTTTTGCAGGATAGTATCAGCCAGAAATTTGTATCGTGAAGATTTGTCGTTTCTTAAATTATGACTTTCATCGATTACTATCAGAACTTTGGGATTGCCCTGAAAAAATCTTTTAATAGTAAAATCGTCCTGATAGTTTTGCAGCCTTTCATCCTG
>JAHIOG010000303.1 GCA_018895675.1 bacterium | reverse complement strand
GAAAGATTATGAAGAATACTCTAAAAGCACAACGTTTTAATCCCACAAAAAAGTTATTCGCCATTTTAATAAAGTTACGTTAGATTTTGTTTCATATTTTTTATATTCATTTATCTCCTTACAGTTACAAGCTATTTTAGAAACAAAAACTTATCGAAGCAATAAAAAACGCCGGTTGGTTTATGGCACAAATCACTGCCATTTCATCCTTGCCGTCATCATTCAAATCGCCTACGGCAATGCTCCTGACGTCATCTGTTTTAGCCGGTGTGTTCATATCCCAGGTTACATTAGGCTGTATGACGTCACCGGCGGCAACCCCATACATATTATCATCTCCGGAGTATTCAAATACATATATCTCAGGTTGATTAGGCGGTGTTTCTACCAGGTCAATGGCAATAATCTCCAATGCGCCGTTTCCATCGAGATCTCCGATACAACAATTTTGCAGCCACATCTTTGAAATCGGATTTGGAAATTCGTACTGCCAGACTAAATCGATTTGATTATCATCACCGGTAGCTTCAAACACGCAGAGATGACGGTGTACCGCCACATCGCTAGTAATAACAACAGCAATTATCTCCTTCAGACTGTCCTGGTCTAAATCAGTGCCGCCCAAGAGTGATAAAATTTTGTTTCCGTTTGATCCTGTTGGGGTCGGGACCGAAGAATCTAGATCAGTCCAAACAATAGAGATGGCCGAATTATCCCCATCCTGCTGGCCATAAGATGTAACCAGACAGATGAGTGTTAGTGAAAAAATAAATACTAACAATTTGTTCATTCTTTTCCGCCTCCCTCTATAAAAGTATTCGGTCGAAAAGCCCGGACTGGACTTTCCGACCGAACCTAAAAAACAGCTACTTAATCAGGATCATTCTTTTCATGTTCATAAAGCCATTATCACTTTGCATCTGGTAGAAATAAATACCTGACGGGGTCTGTCCGCCGTTATTGTCCCTGCCATCCCAATGTACTGTATAGAAACCGGCGCTTTGATTCTGATTAACCAAAGTTCTGACTTCCTGACCAGTGAGGCTGTATACGACAATTTTTACATTGCCGGACTCCGGAGTCTGATATTTAATCTGAGTCGTCGGATTAAACGGGTTTGGATAATTTTGCGCCAATGCATAACTTCCCGGAAGCTCGCTATTATCCTGACTTATACCGACAGCTGGAGTTATGGTCACTTCCGCCGCAGGACCTTCATTACCGGAGAAATCAAATGCAGTCACATTGTAGGTATAGCTTACTCCGGCAACCACATCACTATCAACATAACTTAGACCGGTAGTCGTTGCAATCGGCTCAGCTGATCCGCCTTTATAAATGGCGAAATAGTTGAAATCCGGCGCAGCGCTCTTTTCCCAACTTAGCGATATTGCCGGGCCTGCCACCTGGGAAGCCAATAGTCCCTTAGGCGCCTCCGGTGCTAAGTTATCTATTGAATAACCTTTTTCTGAAGCAGAAACGAAGTATTTGGCAGGATCCTTCGTATGAGCCGAGACAACAAAAACCGACCAGACAATTCCATTAATGGTAGAATCTCCCAGAGTAGGAGATACCATTCCATATTGGGGAGCCTGGACAGCCGGCGCCGTGGCAATCAAATCGTAGGATACGCCCGAGCTTGCTACTGAAAAACGACCTCCCACGTTAGCCTTTGAGATGCTGCTGTACATTTCATCAATTGTCTGAACGGTTGTGGTCGGCATTGCTTTTGCAAGCGAGCCACTACCCAGATCACCAACTTCTCTCCAGAGACCATACTGGGTAATCGGCTGCGAGCTATCGAATTTATCAAATGCCGAACGGTTCCAGGTGACCCGCACGTTGCGTCCTTGATCTTCCTGTATATCAACTATGCTCTCAATGCCAAGAGCAGGTGCATCAGGTTCAGTGAACTTGAATATACAGATCACTCCGGGATCTTCACCTGCCATGTACACATAGTTTCCGACAACATCTATTCCTCTTCCCTTGGGAACACCCGGCAGAACCGATTGATCCCAATAGTAAGCAACTTGTGGCGGAGTAAAAAAGGAGGCAAAGGAAGCGACATTGCTTACATCTAATACCCTGAGAGCGCGTTCTGCACCGTAGAAAGCGTAGGTGCCTTTTGTCATAGCACGAACCTGGCAATCCCAGCCTTCTCTTCCGTCAGGGGAATAGTAACGGCTGACCTCTACAGGAGCAGCGTGATCGGCTACATCGACAATAGCAAGTCCCTCACTGTAATAAACATAATCTCCAAGAACTCTTGCTCCGCGAACCCACTTGTCGCTTTTTGGTAAAAAACTGACAATGGAAGGACTCGCAGGGGTCGTAATATTGACTATCGCTACACCTTTTCCGCCGCCAACATAGCAGGTGTTGCCGTCTACATCCAGTCGGTGGGCTTCCATGTCGTCGTGACCAATATTAGCAACCTTTAAAGGCGCTGCGGGGTTGGTAACATTTACCACTGTTAAGCCACCGTTGGCATCGCCTACATAAGCATAATTACCGGCAACTTTCACGCCTCTACTTTCACTATTTTTGCTTTTGTAGAGACTATTATCGGTTGTTACGCACTGACCTGCAACCGTTGGACTTGTTTTATCCGAAACATCGAATATCACCAGGCCATCTTGCATGCAAGCAACATAGGCATAGTTGCCAACCACTTCCACATCCCACGCTTCTTTAGTATTGGGTGAAGTGGCAGAACCCTTCACTACAGGAGCAGCAGGATTAGTTACGTCGCATATCAGCAATCCAGGAAGAGACAAATCGGCAACATAAGCATAATTATCGACAACCTTTACCATCCAGGGACGCTTGACGCCTGGTTTGGCGGTAGTACCCACTAAAACAGGAGAACCAGAAGTGCTGATATCCACGATATTGAAGGATTTTTCCTCAACAACATAAGCCTTTGTGCCAAGGACGCATATCCCACGGTTCTTACCCGCAATCCATAAACTGTCAACTACCGACGGAGCTGCAGGAGTGGTTACATCCAATGTGATAAAGCCGGCTTTTTCATAAGGTAGATAGGCTTTGGTCCCGATGACTTGCGCATGCCAGAGTTCTCCCTTGCCAGCCAGTTTATAACCCGCACCTACTATTGCCGGAGTTGCGGCGGTAGTTACATCAGCTATAGTTAAGCCGTCATTTCCACAAATATATGCGTGGTTACCTGCAACATCAATTCCTCGTGACCATCCGGCCTTGGGAAGAAAACCAAGTCCGGCCGGAGCTGTCTTGACAGCGACATTTACTGTAACCAACTCAAAATTTCCTGCCGCACAATATGCGATATCGCCGACAACCTTTACGCCGTGGAACTCGGCGTTTGCCTTGCCATCTTGAGGGTTGGCAATACCAATATCCGCATCAGTATTATACCGGCTAACTTTAGTCGGAGCAGTAGGGACACTGACGTTATAGATAGTTAAACCCTTCCAGGCATCGGCTACGTAGGCAAAATCGCCGTCAACGTATACTCCCCGGCTCTCACAATCACTAGTATAACTACCCTTTAAAACAGGAGCTGTTGGCGTAGTTATATCATAAATAAACAGACCGGACTTAAAGGCAGCAATATAGAGCATATTCCCGACAGATTGTACTCCCCATGCCTCTTTGTTACCTTCACCGGCAGGATTAGGAATATCAATCGTTCCGACTGTAGAGAGATTGGCTGGAACAGATACATCCATTATCCATACCCTGGGGGCAATAGGTCCTTTTCCTGCTATATAAGCATAATTACCATCGGCAGAAAAAGCTACATCCCAGGCTCTATCCAGACCGCCAATTTCTCCTATGGTGGCCACCAGATCTAAACGATCCTTTTGTACTCCCTGGGCAAGAAGTGAGCCACAGAATAGTATTGTTACTATCAGACTCACACAAAGAAATAATTCTACTTTTTTCATGGTTTAATAACCTCCAATTTGATGTTAGACTAATTTTACCTGAACAATATCTTTAATAAGCAACATCACCTCCTTTCTAAACGCAACAATCATGTTAGAAAATAAAGTTGACAGATAATGATTCTGCCCTGTTTTTAGATATCTATATGAGTTGCATAATTGGAACATTATTTTTTATTTTCCCCACAGGATTCCCGAATTATTAATTCGACCCCCACTAAAGTTTTATCCGTTTTTGTATCTGGTTTTTCAATAATATTAATCAGCTTCTTTACAGCCAGAGCACCCATATCTTCCTTAAACACATGCATGCTGGAGAGTTTCGGTTCGCTCATCCATCCGAAATCAATATCATCAAACCCGATGACCGCTATATCTTCCGGTACGCGTATTTTTTCTTCTTTAAAAACTTTTAGACAGCCAATTGCCTGAGCATCATTTGCTACAAAAACCGCTGAAGGCATTGGCATGTTTTGGATTAACTTTCTAGCGGCATTTATACCATTTTCAATACCACTATTTTCTTCATCTGTGCAGATAAATCTCTGATCCATACTCAAGTTATATTCTTCTAATGCCTGCTGATAGCCAAAATATCTTTCTTTAATATTTGAATTATCAAATGATCCACTTATAAAACCTATGTTTTTATGACCGATTTTAATAAGATGAGATACTGCATCGTATGCGCCTCGAAAATTATCTATCATAACCGCATGAAACTCACCCTGCCTGGGTAAATAATCGATTAAAACCAAAGGAATGCCTAATTGGTGTATATAATTAATTAACGCATCATCGGTGCTTCCTGCTATAATAATACCATCTACATTATTTTCAATCACAAAACGCGGGATAGACTTTTTCTCATCAAATTTTTTATCGGTAGACGTAAGTAATACATAGTAATTGTGTTTTCTTGCCTCGAATTCTGCGCCCAATAATATTTTTGTATAAAATGGATCGGCTATTGAAAAATGCTTTTCACCTAAAATAAAACCAATATTTGATGTTTTTTGGGTTACAAGGCTTCTTGCGGACCGCTGCGGATAATAATTGAGCTCACTAATTGCCTTTTCGACCTTCTTAATAACCTTTTTACTTATTCCCTCACGCTTATTCATTACAAAAGAAACCGTTGATGGTGATACTCCAGCCTTTTTTGCAACATCTTTTATAGTAATACTCATAAATATTTACCTATTGATTAATTCCTTTGGTCTTTCCGAAAAACCTTTTTATAGAACTTATTTGAATTAAAATAGGCATTGTAGATATTCTCAATTTTAGTTCCTTAGATTTTGGGGAATGAGTTCAGATAATTTTGCTTTTGCCTCACAAAGTACCCTGTCCGCTCCGGCATAATACACTATTAATTCATCTCTGTTTTTCTTAACTGCCCCACAAGTAAAGACAACATTTGAAACAAACCCTTCTCGTTCATATTCTTCGATGGGTTGAAGAATGGGATTTTCAGAACGATACAGGATTTTTTCGGGATTATTTAAATCTGTTAAAATAAAACCAATAGAATATTTTCTCAAATTGCAGATTTCATCAATACGGTGGGCATGATATAATATAAGCCACCCAAATTCGGTTTTTATAGGTGGGGCGCCTGTACCGATTTTACCGTCGCGGGCATCACCCCATTTGATAGGAGATTCCGGAGCCATTACAAGCCGCTCCTTTTTTCTTGATAGAGGATTTTGAATTTCGTCCATATAGGTATAATAAAGACCATCCAAATAATTTGAGATTTTGTGGATACGGTACATTACTATATATTTACCATTTATTTTTTCAGGAAACAAAACAGATCCGCGATCACTTATTTCCGGAAAAGAATATTTGTCACCGGATTTTTTCCAGAGCTCTATCCACTCATCTTTTGAAAAGGTATTAAGGGAGCTTCTGGCAAGTTTTACAAATTTATCTAAGTCGCACCACAATAAAACTTCCCGGCTTTTCCCGTCAGTACATTCACAATAGCTTAGATAAATTCTTTTCTCGCCCTGATAATCTAGAATCTGCCATCGCGGGTCTTCATGACTGATATGATCTTCTCCCGCTTCCAGAGTATCAAATATGGGCTGTTTTATTCTTATTTTATTACCTTGTTCATCTATAATTAGCAAACCTAATCTTGATATCTTATTGTTATTCTCACCACGATAAATAAGATAGGTTGTTCCGTTAATTCTTATGGCACCCGCATTATAAACATTCTTTGATTCCCATTCACTATCAGGATTGGGTTTAAGTAATATTTCAGCTTCCCGTTCTAATTTCTCATCAGGTAGAGATTCAATAAGAGGTGAGCAAATAGCCCATTTTAGGTGATCAGAATTGGACATTATATCTCCCTTGCGACCGTGTCCCAGCTGATATATTTCAAAAACATCTCTAAGGAATCCGATTATTTCGTCAGTTGTTATTATTTCCGAAAAATTTATAAATCCCTTTTTAAGAAAAGCCGAAATAACTTTTTTTAAAGGATGATTTTCATTAGAATGAATAAAATTTTTAAAATTATCGATAGTCTGGACATTGTAAAGAGCTGCTATGGCATCTTTCAGGTCATTATTTAATTTTTGCTTTTTTAAAATCGTTTCGCAATATAGTTTTGTTTTCCAACCGCTGATACCTGAAAATTGGGCTTCATATTTTAAATGCAAATCTTTAAGGATTCTTAGCTGGAAAGCTAATGATCCTCTTTTACTTTCAGGAAGAGAGTTAAGAATTTCGTTGTACTCAGATACAGCCCTGGTTATTTTCATATTCAGGTTGTGCCTCTAAAAGTTCATTAAAAACATTAAGAAATTGCTTAGAAATTTTCTCCGGCGAATGGTCTACACAAAACTTATAAGCCATATCTAGTGTTTTTTCCTTCAAATTATCATCTGCCGCTAGTAATCGCCTTATATAGTGCTTGAGCTCCTCATTATTTTTATACTTGATAATTTCTCCTTTTCTAAACGGAGCAAAGAAAAGGTTATCCCTGGCTAGAATGGGGGTTCCCCACGACATTATCTGATAAGCAGTAGAGGAGAGAATTGCGCCTGATCCCTTTACGCCTTGCCCCTTATCGAGAATCACCATTTGGGATGCAAAAATATATTCTCTTCTTTTTTGCCACGAAGAATTTTCTGCCCTGATTTCATTATAGCCATATCTGATATTCAGTTCTTTAATTTTTCTTTCAAGATCCTGCTTTCCTTGTTCGTCATATACCAAGGCAAGCAAATAGATTGATGGGTCTTTCTGCTTTAATTCAAGCAGTGCAGGTAGAAAATCCACCATATTATATTCGCCAAAAGTAAGAATAATATTTTTATCGAGCGGAAGCTGCATGTTCTCAACGGCACGTTTGCGATCACCTTTGCTTATTGGAAATACGGGAAATTCAATCCGCCCTATCTTCGATGTTGGATAGTAGTTTTGCATAAATTGGTCTTGTTCAGGAAGAAAATTTATAATTTTGTCCCAATCAAATTTCCAAAAAGGACTCTCTTTTGGTTTGGGGGTATTATCATGATTAAGAAGAACAGTTTTTGATTTTGCTTTGATTCTAGAAAATATTTCCAGGAGTTTCTCTATAGGCAAAAGCCCCAGATCCTCTGCCATGAATATATTATATCCTTCATTTTCAACAGCTTGCAGAAGAGGATCAACATTAAATGAATTTAGACCTTCTATTTCCATACCGCTGGCTGTAAAACATCTATATACAAAGTCTTCATCTTTGACATTTAAAGGATAACCATGAGCAGACTTTCGATAATGTGTAAATACTTTTACATCATAACAATGATCGCGGAGCCATTCAACAATTGGTGTAGTATGTCGAGATACTCCTCCGTCGGTATTCCAAGAACCCATCATGGCAATTTTGAACTGGCTATTCATTCTCCATTTCTTGTTTAATAAACTATTTTTCTAACTCTTTAAATGGTCTAAATCTGCTTTATCTAATCTGGCAACACCGATCGCAGTATCGGCACCTCCATAGTAAATATAATAGCAGTCATCATATTCAATACCACCACAGCTAAACACAACATTTTTTACTGCACCGTTTTTTTCCCACCCTAATTCAGGAGTTAGAATCGGTTCTCTTTGCCTCCAGATAAGCTTTTGTGGATCTTTCAGATCGAGCAACGCAATTCCCAGGGAATATACCTTTTCATTATTTACCCCATGATAAATTAATAGCCAGCCAGCATTTGTTTTAAATGGTGGACCAGCAATCCCTACTTTTTGGCATTCCCATTTACTCGATGGTAAAGGCTCCATAATAATTTTATGATTTTCCCAGGTTTTTAAGTCGTCTGAATTGGCTATCCAGATATTTGGATGTCGTCTATGAAACATATAGTATTTATTATTTATTTTCTCCGGAAATAAGGAAGCATCTTTATTATCTTCATCCAATACAATACCCATTCTCTCCCAATGAATTAAATTTTTTGATTTTGCCATACATATTTTAGCAGATTTTCCAGAAAAACCCGTATACATCATATAATAGGTGTCTTCAAGTTTTACTATTCTTGGATCTTCTATACCTCTTTTTTCCTGAGAATTATTCCCGAGAAAAATTGGCTTTTCTAATTTATTAAAAGAAATCCCATCTTCACTTAATGCGCAACCAAGACTTGAAGTAAATTTAAAATCGGAATTCCCGGGATAGTCGACAGCTCTATAAATAAGATAAACAAGATCATCTTTTTTTATGGCGGCAGCATTAAAAACACCGCCTCTTTCACCTTTCCATAAATCATTAGGGCTTAAAACTGGTCTCTTAGTCATTCTTTTGAGTTGAATCATTTGTATCCCTGAAAATTTAGCAGATAATTAAATTTTTTATTAAATCGTTTTAGTGAATTTCGAAGCACCATTTCTCTCTATAAATATTTGACTCATTGTTAATTAAAAATCAATTATAACTAAATCGATTTAAACATAATAAAAAAAAATATATAATCAAAACAAAATAAAAAAAGATTTTATTCATTTCTTTGTCATGTTAATTATCATGGATAAGGTAAATTCTTTCCAGGTATCCCATTTAAAATCTTCTTCTCGTTCAAAAAGCCTATTAGCTGATTTAAACATACTCCAAAGCTCTTCCTGAGATTTCATATTAAAAAAGGCCAGCATTGTTATCAATGCATTTGCTTTGAATCCTCCTCCATAATCGTCTTTATTTAAATTTCCTTCCCATATGGTTTCTCTCTCATACCAATGTGGCCAATTGGTTTCATAGGCTTCTAGCAGTTTCTTTAAACCATCTGAATATTCAATATCCCGATAAAGAATACATAGCTCCGGGCTAATTGGCCATAAAGAAGCTGCCATTTCCCAAAATGCATTTTGTTCTTCTCGGCGATAAGGAAGGGGCTTGAAACCTTCCCAAGTATGCAGGCAACGAGAACTTTTAAGATTATAATTGGGATCTAGATTATATTCTTTATAACCAGGTATTGATTTGGCTATTTCCCATCCATAAAGTTGACCGATCGCGGCACATCGATAGATAGCGCTTATTTTAGAGGCTTCATCTAGGTCATCCTTGTTTAAAATATTTGCATGTTTAACAACATAATTTAAACCGATGTAGGCTTCCAGAGTATCAGATATCCAGTTCAATTTCCCATCCGGCTGACAAAAAGTATTGCCAGTCATCGGATCAATAACTTGATTGAAATAAGAATCAAACATGCGATAATATTTAGAATAGTATGTTTTCAAAAAGTTAAAATCCTTGCTGTGTCGGACATATTGTCCAATACACGCAAATACCATCCCGAACAGGCAATCAATATCACGAGGATCGCCGTGACCGTAGATAGTAAAAAAATTGAAATTTTCATCAAAATAATAATATCTATTTCCATTATAATGATCATTAGTGAAATACCATTCAATAGTATTTTTCACCCAAGCCAGGGCTTTTATCTGGGTTGTTTTGTTCAATAGTGGATAGCTGGCTAATAATTGCTGAGCTACACCACAGAATTTATAAGGATTATCATCAGCAGGAATATTATTCCATTCAGCCATTAGTTTATTTGCTTCCTTATCAATTCGCTTTTGTATTTCTTTTACGAGAGGTGATTTTAAATCGGATTTGGAAGGCAATTCAATATCCGTATAAAGGGTCGGATCAAGCGGAAGTTCAAAAACAATAGATTCGCCGCGAGCGAATTTAGTTAAACCGTAGAGAGAGAAAATATTTATGGTTTCAGGATTTAGAAGATTTCCCCTGCTATGCGGATAAAATACGTAAGGCGGACAAGCGGCAAGTCCATTAGGTTCGATTCCAAATTCATTGAGTGAAGTCAAAAATTGATATCTTCGCTTTATAATGATTTTTTTTTCTCCCCAATTAACTATAGACTCTTCGGAGTAATTTATCGGAAAAGATAAACTTTCCCAAGACAGTATCTCGGCTTTTTTGATTTCTTTACTCGGTATCCGTTCTATCCAGGATATCGTATTCAATAAAGCTGCCCCATTTAAAAGTCCAATATAACATGAAAACTCTGAAGAGCGGAAAAAGAACTGAATATAATCAATACCAGAAACTGATGCCGACTCACTCATTCCCCATTTAAGTAATCCAGGTCTTTTATTGAATGAAATTAAAATTGGGAAATCTCCAGGTCTACCATGAAAAAGTAATACATAATTACCCGATATTTTTTCCGTATTTATAGAATCGGTATCTGAGAGCTTTATTTTACCAATTCCCGGTACAAATAGATATTCATAACCGAGATTATCTATTTTTATCTTATCTCCTAAAGAGAATGATTGTGTATTTTTAAAATCATATTTTATTAAAGGTGAGACTGAACTGACCGTATATAGCATTTCGATCGTTCTATTATCTAATTTATATAATAATTTTTTTTGCATCGCCAACTTATTAGACCACTCATCATTATCTCCGATGGAAACTATATTTGACTTAATATCGCCCGGAATTACTTTCCCAATATGGTAAGGAGGTTTTTTAGTATCTTTGACAACAAACAGTGAAGTTTCTCCATTTTCATTTATATCCAATCTGAAGAAGCTGTTAGAGCGATTACCCCGGATCATGGTTACCGATGGAATAAATCCAGCGATGTAGGCCTTTTTTGCCTTTGATACTTTCGACCATCTTCCATAACGGTTATATTTTTTAGGGAGGTTTTTCGGATCCATTACATATACTCTTTATTGCCTATAAATGAAATATAATGCTTTATTAGTTTTTATGTCAATATTTTAGCAAATTTACAATTCTTTTCAAAATAGAAATCCCAAATGTATATGTTGAATAATAAAAATCTTTTTATGAAAAAAATATCCCTCTTTAGCTTTTATCAATTTATATAAAGAAACATCCATTATTGGATCAATATCTTTATCAGTACAAGAAATTATTTCTTCTTCAAATAATCTGATGATAAAATTTTTAATACTCATAAATTTTATAAATCCTAACATGTTGTTAATCTTCGCATATCGTCAATTTTTTCTCCATTGAGAAATATTGAAACTTATAGGAGGAGTCTTTTTTATTATCTGCCAATTTGATCATTCTATAGGTAATCTAATGCTACATTATTCCATTTTCAAGTTTGTATTCTATCAATATCAGTAGTGATGCTATTTCGCAGAATCAGCCTGTCACATTTTAATCGAAAGAATTCCTCCAGGCTTGCCTGCCTGTCCGGCAGCCGCCGGAGACATGCCAAGCCCGGCAGACAGGCCTCGGGATTACCTTTTAGAAGGAAGAGTATGAGAAAACTTGGTGTCTCATATAAGAATATTACCGATAAGATACCCCGCTGCTTGCGGCGGGGTAGTTCATTATTGAGGCGACTATGATTCAAGTATTAATTGCCGATGACCATACGCTCATTCGCGAAGGTTTCAAGAAAATCCTGGACCGGGAGATCGGACATCAGCGTGGTTGGCGAGTAACCCGCGTACAGCATTGGCGGCGACACCGATAAACTGCCTTATGAAACATTATCCGACCGGGAGCTCCAGGTCTTCCGGATGCTGGTTGATAGTAAGACCATGGCCGCCATTGCCGATGAATTGTCCATCAGTTCAAGCACGGTCAGCACCTACCGCCAGCGGATTATGGACAAGCTGAATGTCCATTCGGTCGCCGAAATCATCAAATACGCCATCAGCAATAAATTGATTGATAAATAGACCAGTCCGCCGGTAATGGATTCAACCAGCACGACGGAGGGGTCGTACCGTAACATAAAATAAATCATCTCGTCGCAATGCTCTGCGTTGCGACATGCTGTAATAATTAACACCCCACACCTTATTGCTCCCGGAACCGCTGATACGCGTTGTGATCCCGCAACAGAAAGCAGTTGGCCCAGCCGGAAGTAAAACGCAGGGAATGATCCCTGATAACCGCCGGGTGGTTCAGCAACGGGGCAGAATTGCCTTGGTAATATTTATTCCGGCAATAGGCTTTAACCCAGATACAATCCTTTTCCCGTTGCGTCAGTTCGCAGCGTTCGTTCTGGCTGCCGCCGCAGGGACCGTTGCGCAGGTTCTTGGCACAGTTTTCACCGGGGCAAAGGTAGGTGATATCCGGCAGTGAACAGTCACCGCACTCCTGACAGCCAAACAGGGCGGTTTTCCACATTTTTTCATTGAAATATGCCAGCCGGTTCAGCCAGCGGAGCCGTTTTTTTTCGAGCAGCCGGTACCAGCGTGCGGCACCCCCGAAAAGGGGCGAAGAATAGGAAAAGCAGACCCGATGAACGAGCCGGTAAAACCGATAGGCAAGCGAGACATGCCTGCGGAAATCCCGGCGGCGGTACGTATAGTAATCGGGATTTTTACGGGAATGATCGGCGAGTCCGGTTTGTTCATCCCGGACATATAAATAAAATTCTCCGGCACGGGGATGGGTCAGCTCCGTAACGATATCCGGCCATGACGCCGATTCAAGAACCGCTGCCCGCTCCAGAATGGCTTTGAAATCGGCATAATTGTCAAAACCGCCAATATAAGCGCCCTTATAACCCAGCTGGCGATGGGCCACGATTTGCATTGCGGCGAAATTAATATAAAAGGATTTGCCTTTGTCCGGCGACTGGCGGGCCTGATAGACCCGTTCCAGCAACCCATCCGAAACCGTGCAGCCGGCTATTTTCCCCTGGTTGAACATACGGGCGACTCCGGGTGAGAGCAGATAAATATTAGCGATGAGCGGTATGTTGATCTGGTTTTCGGTGAGGAATCCCAGCAGCTCATGGGATTTCCGGATATCGTAACCCAGCTGAGGAATAACGAACTGGGCGCCGGCGTTGATCTTCATCATTAGTTTTTGGAATTGCATCATTAGTTCGGCTTCGGTCATTTTAAAGGGTGAAACGGTACAGCCCAGGAAAAAATCCGTTTTGTCTAGTGCCGTTTCCTGACCTGTTTTCGGGTTTACGGTTTTTAGCCCGCTGTTCAGATCGGACAGCATGGTCAGCAATCCCACGGAATCCAGATCAAAAACCGGACCGGCAATGCCCCGGTAGCCGCTGGCCGGATAATCTCCGGTCAAAACGAGGAGGTTTTGCACCCCTTCACTGGCATATTTCCAAGCCAGGCTCTCCAGCATGTTCCTGTTACCGTCCTTGCAGGTCATATTGATGACCACATCTTTCCCCTGACGTAATACGTATCCAGCAAGGCTGTCGGGTGCAATCATCGGATTGCCGCCGGCATTATCGGTAAAGGAAAGCCAGCTAAGCCGGGTGTCCCGGCTTAGCTCATCGGCAAGCCCGAGCAGTCGCTGACCGTTTGCTTGCTGCAACCGGCCCCGGGTTGTCACCAGTTCCGCGCCGATGACAAATCGCCCCTGTTTCAGCGCTTCCCGCAATTGTTCCATCTGCACCTGATTTTTTACAATTATTTTCCGTTGGTCTGAATGATTTCAACTTTACCGCAGTAATAATAAAGAAATTCCCCGATGAGTGCAACAATAAATATCGGGTTGATTCCCCCGGTCCAGTTCATTAAAAAAGATTTCATAAGGTGTTTTATCCATGTATTCTTCAGACAACATCAAAGATATAACCGACGCTCTCTCTGTCTCACTCATTACATGACTGGCAGCATATTGTTTGCGGGTACGCGGCTCGCTAACTTCCTTTATACTCTGCCAGAAATAATAGGTGGAGCGGGATATTCCCATTAAATGACAGGTCGTTTTCATATCTACCTCTTGATACAAAATCTGAACAGACTCAATATAGACAGCCTTTATTTCCTGTTTAAACCGAGTTCGGAAATTTCTAAGTTTTTTTTTTGAACGTCAATTACTTTTTGCGCCATTTCCAGTTCCCACTTTAATCGGTGATCGAGGATGAATAAAGCCCTTCGCGCCGAAGTAATTCTCCTTTCTCACCAACTCGTATACAACTGTCATATTCCTGCAATATCTCCAATTTGTGTGCTCTGGTTAAATAACGACGACTAATCCTGGGGCTAACTTCGGTTTTTGTCAGTTTCTCTCCTGTTGGCATAATCTCATCTTCCTTTCTGTTTAGAGCTTAACATTAACTCTAAACGTGTCCAAGAAAATTTAGGCACTCAGGGAAGCGTAATAAATCAATCCGAACTACAGAAAGAGAAGAAGATGTTTACAAGGCTTTTAATAAATTCTTGGAGTCTGATATCCCGATTGATGAGATCACTTATCAGACTATAGAAACTTATAAGCGAGCGACGATTAAAAAGTGGTATAAGTCCTGCTACCGTAACCATTGAATTAAGAGTTCTGAAGACAGTATTTAACCAGGCAACTATATGGGGGTTGATTGAAAGCAACCCTGTTAATAGAGTTAAATTGCCTAAACAGGATGAGATAAAAGTCAGATTTCTTCGTAAAGATGAGATCCAAAAATTGATTGAAGTAATCGAAGATGACCAAAATATAGAATTTTTAAGATTAGTGTTAACGGTTTAGGCTATGCGTAGTGCGGGATTTTATTGCACTTCCGTTTCAATTTATTACTAATTTTATTTACTCGCACAATCTTTATTTTTATCACTGAAACCCGCATTACGTATAGGTTTTGTTATCTTCTGGTCTTTTCATTTATCTTTTTTGAATATCGAATATCGAACACTGATTAACGATTTTTGATTTATTTATGATTGAATAATTATTTATGATTTATGATTTTTCTGTGCAGTTTCAATACTTTTTACGAAAATTGAAATCAGTTCATTGTTTTCTTTTTTTGCTTTAATTATTTTCTCCTCAGTTTTATATAATTTGCTTCGGTGAATAATTTTCAGGCAAACAAATGTTTCTCGTAATTCCTTTAAAATTACTTTCATTTTATTCACCCCGTTAGATATTTCGTTTCAAATATAACCTTCCAAGATTTTCTAATCAATTATCTAACGGGGTAAATGAAATCCTTTTTTGATTCTGCACTTTGTGCTTCTCCGTAATTCAATGAAACTGATGTTCCGGAACGAACCAATTGTCCGGATAAATGATTACCTGCTTTTGAATTGGGCATTTCATTTACAATTTCTATTATCAAAACTGAAAAATCAATCAATCGTTCTTCTCCCGAAGGGATTCCTCCAGAATAAATCATATTTATTCATACTTAATCAACTTCTAAATTCATTATTCGTTAATCGATATTCGATATTCAATTTATCCTTTTTTTTGACTTAAAGATAACATATTTACATACAGGCGCTCGTCGTACTGAAATTCTAGCGCCACTGTTTACATGGGATAATGTGAATTTTGAAGAGAGAAAAATTATGATCCATGGGTTGAAAGGTGAAAACAATCGATACATACCTATGAACAATACACTATTTAATATCCTGCAGGACATCAAACAAGAAAATCACTCCTGTCCATTCATCTATAAACCTGATTTTGTTTCCCATAAAATTGCAAAGTATTATAAACTCGCTGGAATAGAGGGTGCGAATCTGCATTCTTTAAGGAAAACATTCGGCAGTTTATTATTGCAAAACAATAAGGCAGATTTGTATACTGTATCGCGATTACTGGGACATAAATCAATAAAGACTACTGAGAAGTACTATGTTGATCTGCTCGATGAGAATTACAGAGATTCTGTTAATGGGCTTGATGAATTAATCTAAGATTCAACGAAAAGTAAGTAAAAAAAGAGCCTCTTATCATAGAGGCTCTTTTCATTCATTTCGCTCAAAACGCTTAGACGGTGCTCACCGAATAGAAAAATGAAAGTTGATCGGTAAATGGGCGGTGCTTGTGCCGTTTCTGTCCATTTCTGTCATATTATATTGAGTTGTAATTATTGGATTTGTCGTCGGAAAAAGGAGTACCCCGAGTAGGGCTCGAACCTACGACCGTCGGCTTAAGAGGCCGCTGCTCTACCAATTGAGCTATCGGGGCTGAAAAAGCGGCTTAATTTATAACAATTCGATCGAAGTGTCAATATTCGCAGAAGCCTCAATCCCCTCTTGTAAATTCAAATATTTCAACTATATTTCTAGTACATGGAAATTGCCAAAAGAACCTATTTACATACATATAATCACCCTTGTCAAATGAACCTTTTTTTAAGGAAATATTTGACGATCCTCTTTTCATGGGCGATATTAATGACCTGTCCGTTCATATTAAAGGGCGCCCTGCTGGAAGTCAGGTATAACCTGGAATTACAATTTTCAGAACCGGCGCATACGATATACGGGCATGAACAGGTTAGCATCGTCAATAATGCCCAACTGCCCATCGACACTGTATATTTCCATTTAAGTCCAAACGCCTTTCGCAGTACTAAAAGCCCTTTTTACCAGCAAAGCGAAAATTTACTGGACGATCCGGTTAAAATGAGCATTCAATCGGTAACATCAAATGATGCGAAATGTGAATATTATAACGATGAAACTCTATCAATGGCGGTCCTGTTGCCATCGACTCTTCAACCCGGTGATTCTGTGAAAATCTCGATCGATTTTACGCTGGCAATCCCCAGGGGCAATCATATCCAGTGTCCGACTTACAGCGGATCAACAACCCGGTTGATTAGATTCTATCCGATGGTTGAATGTCTTACCAATAAAGGATGGACGCCATCAAAATACAATAACGTTGAACCTTCCTGCAGTTTTCCTTTTATCTATAATTTTACAATTCGGTTGCCTGATCATTACAACGTTATTAGTTCTCTTGCCTCATTATCTGTGGATTCTATCAATAAAAAGGAAAAGCTACATACATTTCAATCTTCCAGAATCAAGGAACTTGCCGTTGTTTTTTCTGCATCTTATTCTATGAAATCCTTTTCTGTTCAACAGATTGCTGTCCACTTACTCATCCCAAAAGGCAATGAACAAAGTTATTCCAGGTCCAAAACGAAAATCATTCAATACGTGATCGAAGATATTTTAAACACATATTCACAACTTATCATAGACTATCCTTACTCACAGTTATCACTGACATCAGCAAAAATACCAATAGGTTTTTCTACATCGAATCTGATCATTCTTGAGTCCAAAAATTACCGGAATCTGTCATTCCTGGACTACGGTAGTATTTACAGTTTAGCCCATGCTATAGCAAAAGAATATTTCAACTATTTTATTTTTGAAGATCCCGAAAATCCTGATTGGATTATTGGAGGAATGGCAAGTTATACGGCAAGCAGATACATGACACACAACTATCAGAAACTCATCAAGCGATATCATTTAAGAAATGAAGCTTACACCAATTATTCTCAAATTGCATTACGATTAGCCGCCCTCGCAGTTGATCGGGAACATATTGACCAACCGCTCTATACATCGTCCAAAAAGAGTGACGCTCCTGTTCTATTGGAGCAGATACATCATTTCAAAGGTCAAAAAGTTCTGGAAATGCTCAACTATATTGTCGGCGACTCGGTATTCCGGGATTGCATTCATGACTTTTTGACCCAATATAAATATCGTCCGGCAAACTCGCATGATTTTTTCAGGTTGGTAGAAGTAAAAAGCGGGAAAGATTTGAATCAACTGTACAAACTCTGGGTTGAATCAGAAAACATACCGGACCTTAAAATCAAACGAGTTAATAAAGAATTCCGGCGCCGGGATAGCACATATGTCACTAAAGTTGTAGTAAAAGGCGCTGCATTAAATGCGCTGCCGATAGAAATCATGGCGGTTGATGCGAATTCCGACACCTTATGGACAGTCACCAAATTATCAACAACAGTTTTGGATACAGTTTTGTTATATTCACGCTACCCCATTCGAAAAATATCACTCGATCCTCACAGAAATATTTGGGAATTCAACCGCCTGAACAATCATTATCCCTATAAGATACTTTTCAATTTCCTGATTGGCATCCCAAGTATCGATGCATACCAGATTTTTTACTATCCCACTTTCGACTTTAATAAACGGGATGTGAGCCGCATCGGAATAAAATTACGTGGTCGCTATTGGATCAATATGCGCCCGCTTTTTCCAGCCCAGAGCCTGGACGAATGGACGATAGGGCTCAACTATGGCTTAAAAAGTCAAACCGTCGGATACGATATCAGTTACAGTACGTCTTTATTAGCGCTTTTTTTCCAGCCCCGCATTAATTTCCGGTCGAGGGATTATTTTGGATTGCATGAAACCACCGTCAGTTCGGAAATTTACCTGGGAAAAATCCAATATCCATTGCTACACCAAATTCAAGGTTATAAAAAAATTAGTTTTGGAGCCAAGTACCTGAATGTGCGCACTCTGGAGTTTCTGAACGCTGACAAATGGCAACAGGGAAAGCTGTTAAATCCTTTCATGGATATTGTCAATTTTCACAACTGGGGTAACTCTCGGCATATCTTACGTATTAATATAAGCGCCGGTATTCCGCGGTTTGAAACCGATTATGAGTATACAAAATTGGTCGTAG